>CALMSE010000001.1 GCA_937872275.1 uncultured Leucobacter sp.
CCGCGCCGCGCCGCCCGTGGCTCGACGCGCTCCCGGAGCAGCTCGCCCTCGAAGGGCTGGGCGGGGAGGGCGCCGACCCCGACGTGCCGGTGGTCGGGCTGCGGGATCAGCCCTCCGAGCAGCGGCAGAGCCCGGTGGCGATCGACTTCGAGGAGGCCGGGAACGTCTCGATCATCGGCGCGGGCGGAACCGGCAAGACGAGCGCGCTCCTCACGCTCGCGGCCTCGCTCAGCGCGGATCCGGCGGCCGGCCCCGTGCATCTGTACGCGATCGACGCGGCGGGGGGAGCGCTCGACGCGCTCGCGGATCTGCCGACGGTCGGCGCGGTGGCGCCGCTCGGCGACCTCGAGCTGACCGAGCGGGTGATCCGCCGCGTGCTCGAGGTGATCGGCGAGCGCGGCCCCCGCTTCGCCGCGGCGAGGGCGGGCGGGCTGCGCGCCTACCGCGGCACTCCCGGCGGAATGGCGGAGCCCCGCGTCGTGCTGCTGATCGACGGCTTCGCCGCCTTCCGGCAGGCGACCGAGACGCTCGGGGGCCCCGCCTCCCTGTACCAGATGCTCGGCGAGATCATGTCGACGGGGCGATCGGTCGGCGTGCACGTCGTGCTGACGAGCGACCGACCGTCCGCGATCCCCGCGGCGATGGCCTCCACGCTGCAGCAGCAGTACGTGCTGCGGCTCGCGAGCCCGCACGACTACGGCTACCTCGGCGTCCCGGGCGACGCGCTCGGCGAGGCGCCTCCCGGTCGCGCGCTGCTCGCGGGCGATGACGAGGAGATCCAGTTCGCCCTCGTGGGCGGCGAGCACGAGCTCGCGGCCCAGGCCGAGGCGATCGACCGGCTGGCATCGAGGCTGCGCGAGAGCGGGGCGCCCCGGGCCCCCGAGGTGCGCAACGCCCCCGAGCGGATCCTGCTCGACGAGCTCCCCGCGCTGGTCGCGGGCCGCGCCGTCTACGGCATCGACACCCGCACGCTGGAGGCGATCGGCATGCCCGCGCGCGGCCTCGGGGTGATATCCGGTCCCGCGGGCTCGGGCCTCTCCACCGCGGCGCTGAGCTGCATCGCCGGCCTCGGTCGATGGGCCGAGGGCCGCGGGGAGGAACTCGACACGGTGCTGCTCACGATGATCCCCGAGGGGCTGCGCGCGCACGCGGGCTGGGGCCGTGTCGGCTACGGGGAGGACGAGGTCCGCGATCTCGCGAGGGAGCTGACCGTCGCCCTCGGCGGACGCCCGGCCGGGCGGCCCGGCATCGCGCCGATCGGGGGGATGATCGGCGGGCCGATCGGCGCTCCCGCGGCGCTCATCGGCGATCGAGGCGGCGAGCACGGGGCCGGCGAGACGGATCCGCCGGTCTTCCCGAGGCCCGGCACCCGGGGCGTCGTCGTCGTGGAACGCCCGGCCGAGGCCGAGGGCACCGAGGCGCTCACCGAGCTCGTCGCCCTCGCGCGCGCCGCCCGCAGATCCGAGGTGCTCGTGCTGTTCGAGTTCGAACAGGGCACGGGGGCGGGGATCTGGGATCTCTTCACCGCGCTGAAGCAGCCCGGGTGGGGCCTCGCGCTGCAGCCCGACGAGGGAGAGGGGCAGTCGCCCTTCCGAGAGACATTCGGCAGGGTGAAGCGCGCCGACTTCCCGCCGGGCCGGGGTTTCGCGGTCGAGAGCGGCCGCGTGACGCCCGTGCACGTCGCAGAAGCCTCGGGTACGCTGGTGCTCCGATCCGCATTCGCGGACGACAGCTGAATAGACATTTCAATACCCTCCAGGAGGCCACCGTGAAGATCGACCTCGCCATGCTGCGCGGACTCGAGCGCGAACGCGACATCCCGTTCGAGGAGCTCGTCACCATCATCGAAGAGGCCATCCATTCGGCCTACATCAAGCACGAGGTGAACGTCGGCAATCCCGAGCCCGCCGACGATCAGGTGCGCATCACCCTCGATCGGAAGACCGGCGACATCACGGTGCTGGTGCCGGAGCTGAACGAGGCAGGGGAGGTCATCGGCGAGGCCGTCGCCGACACCGAGGAGTTCGGCCGCATCGGCGCGAACGCCGCCAAGCAGGTGATCAACCAGCGGCTGCGCGATCTCAGCGACGACGCCGTGCTCGGGCAGTTCAAGGACAAGGAGGGCCACATCGTCTCCGGTGTGGTGCAGCAGGGGCCGAACCCGCGCATGGTGCACGTGGATCTCGGCGAGCTCGAGGCGATCCTGCCTCCCGAGGAGCAGGTGCCCGGCGAGGAGTACCGCCACGGCACGCGCCTGCGCGTGTACGTCACGAGCGTCTCGAAGGGGCTGAAGGGCCCGCAGGTCGTAGTGTCGCGCACCCACCCGGGACTGGTGCGCCGGCTCTTCGAGCTCGAGGTGCCCGAGCTGTCGGCGGGCGTCGTCGAGATCGTGTCGCTCGCGCGGGAGGCGGGCCACCGCACGAAGGTGGCGGTGCGCGCGAACCAGCCGGGGATCAACGCGAAGGGCACCTGCATCGGCGAGATGGGGCGCCGTGTGCGCGCCGTGATGAGCGAGCTGGGGGAGGAGAAGATCGACATCGTCGACTACTCGCCGAGCCTGCC
>CALMSE010000002.1 GCA_937872275.1 uncultured Leucobacter sp.
CGGGCGGCGAATCCTGGCCGCCCGCAGGCGAGGCCCCGCCCGCATCGGGCTTCGTGGCCGAGGTCGCGACCGGCGCCGCCGGATCGCTCGCGCCGCCGGCCCCCGCCTCGGATGAGCCCGTGACCGACGTCTCGTCGGTCAGGACCGGTATCGCACTGCGCCGTGGCCTGCCGAGGGCGGCGGGTGGTGACCCCTGGCCGGCCGAGGGGCGCGCCCCTGCGGGCACGGTCGACACCTCGCCCCGAGGCGGTGCCGCGGCGGTGACTCCGTTCGAGATCGCGACCGAGGCCTCCGCGCCCGCGACTCCCGCTCCGGAGCCCGAGATCGAGGCGGCGATGCCGGCGCAGGCCGCAGTCGCGCCGCCGGCTCCCGCCGTGCCCGTTCCTTCGGAACCCGAGCCGCGCATGATCGGCTCTCGCTCGCCCGCGCGGTGGGCGAAGCTCGGAGCGGGCGGTCTCGTCGGTGCGGTGGTGGTGGCGGGGGTCATCGTGCTCGCCGCTCGAGGCGTCACGACCCTGCCCGGGGTTCCCGGGTTCCTGGCGCGCTTCCCCGGTGAGTACCATCCACCGTTCGCGGCCGACGAGGGCTTCCCGGCCTGGGCGCGCTGGACCCACTTCCTGAACTTCTTCTTCATGGTGCTGATCGTGCGCACCGGACTGCTCGTGCGCTATCAGCAGAAGCCGCCGGCGTTCTACACGCCGAAGAAGGGCGGCAAGAAGATCAGCCTGTACCTGTGGCTGCACACGAGCGTCGACCTGCTGTGGCTCTTGAACGGTGCGGTGTTCGTGGTGCTGCTGTTCGCGACGAATCACTGGGTGAGGATCGTGCCGACCTCCTGGGAGGTGTTCCCCAACGCCCTGTCCGCCGGCCTGCAGTACCTGACTCTGGAGTGGCCCACCGAGAACGGGTGGGTGAACTACAACAGCCTGCAGCAGCTCATGTACTTCACCGTGGTCTTCATCGCCGCCCCGCTCGCGGCGGTCACCGGGGTCCGGATGAGCGAGTGGTGGCCGGAGCGGGCGAAGCGCCTGAACCGGCTCTATCCCGCGCCGCTGGCCCGAATGATCCATTTCCCGGTGATGCTGTTCTTCGTGCTCTTCGTGATCGTGCATGTGTTCCTGGTGCTGGCCACCGGTGCGCTGCGCAATCTGAATCACATGTTCGCGGGGTCGGATCAGGTCAACTGGGTCGGTTTCTGGTGGTTCGTCGCTGCGCTCTTCTCGGCGGCCGTCGTGACCTGGCTGGCGCGGCCGCTGGTGATCGCACCGATCGCGCGGGTGTTCGGCCGGGTCTCCAACAGGTAGTCCGCGGAACGGGTGCGGGGTCCGGAAGCCTCAGGCTTCCGGACCCCGCACCCGTTCCGGCGAGCGATCCCCCTTACGGCGAGGCGAGTTCGGCCGTCGAATCGATGAGGGCGAATCCGATCTGCTGCCTCGCGTCGTCGAGGCCCGCCTCGTCGAAGATCTCGAGCACATGCACCCCGTCGGGCCGGATCTCGAAGAGCGCCACATCGGTGTAGACGCGCTCCACGCACTCCTTGCCGGTCAGCGGGTAGTCGCAGTCGACGACGAGCTTGCACTCGCCGGTCTTCGTGAAGAGCTCCATCACCACATAGACGTGCTTCGCGCCGACGGCGAGATCCATGGCCCCGCCGACCCCTGGGATGGCCGAGGGGGAGTTGGTGCGCCAGTTCGCGAGGTCGCCGCGCGCCGAGACCTGGAAGGCTCCGAGCACGCAGTAGTCGAGGTGCCCTCCCCGCATCATGGCGAAGGAGTCCGCGTGATGGAAGTAGGCGGCGCCGGGCATCTCGGTGACGTAGATCTTCCCGGCGTTGATGAGGTCTTTGTCGATCTCGCCGTCACTCGGCGCGGGCCCCATGCCGAGGAGTCCGTTCTCGGTGTGCAGCACGATCTGCCGCCCCTCGGGCAGATAGTCCGCCACCAGGGTGGGTACTCCGATGCCCAGGTTCGCGTACGACCCGTCCGGAATGTCCTGCGCGACCCGTGCCGCGATCTCGGCTCTGCTCAGCCTCATGTCACGCACTCCTTCGGTCAGCGCCGCCGCCCACGGCGACGATGCGGTCCACGTAGATGCCGGGAGTCACGATGCGCTCCGGATCGAGTCCGCCGAGGGGCACGATCTCGCTCGCCTCGACGATCGTGGTCCTCGCAGCCGTGCACATGAGCGGTCCGAAGTTGCGGGCGGTCTTGCGGAACACGAGGTTCCCGTGCGGGTCGGCCCGGTGCGCGCGCACCAGCGCGAAGTCGGCGGCGAGCGCCTCCTCGAGCACGTACATCGTCCCGTCGAACTCCTTGACCTCGCGGCCCTCGGCGAGTTCGGTGCCATAGCCGGTTCGCGTGTAGAAGCCGGCGATGCCGGCCCCGGCCGCGCGGATCCGCTCGGCGAGCGTGCCCTGGGGCACGAGGTCGAGCTCGATCTCTCCGGCGAGGTAGAGCTCATCGAAGACGGTCGAGCCGATCGCCTTCGGGAACGAGCAGATCACCTTGCTCACGCGTTTGGCGGCGAAGAGTTCTCCGATCGCGTCGCCGCCCGCCCCGGCGTTGTTGTTGATGATCGTGAGATCGCTCACCCCCGATTCGAGGAGCCCCTCGATCAGTTCGACGGGTTGACCGGGAGGGCCGAAGCCGCTGACCATGATCGTCGCGCCATCGCCGATGTCGGCCACGGCGGCCGCGATGCTGGCTACTTGCTTGTCGATCATCGACGACTCCTTCGGGTTCGGTACGGGCACTCCCGCATCCGGAGCACGGTGGGTATGTTGAGAAGGGCATCGGGGCAGGGGAGCGCCCCGGCATCCCACTATAACAACCAAACATTTGGAAGACTACTCTCGACACTCGCTCGGGCTCGCGCCGGGGCCCCGACCAGCGCCGGTCGGCGAAGCGTTTGACCCCGACGGGGAGAGCGTCTATCCTAAAACTGCCAACCGATTGGTTGATATTGTTCGACGGCGACGCATCCACAGGGAGAACTTGGAATGACCATTTCATCGCAGGACATCAACAGCATCGTCGATGCCCTCCAGCAGTCTGATTGGGATGAGGCGGTCGTGGTCATCGGTGATGTGCGGATCGCCGTGGCCCGCAATGGCGCGCGTCTCAGCGGCGGTGAACTCGCGGGTGCGCCGGCGACGCCCACGACGGCCGTCCCCGCCGCGGCCGCTCCGCCGG
>CALMSE010000003.1 GCA_937872275.1 uncultured Leucobacter sp.
CGGTGCCGGCCTCGGCGACGCCGAGCGCTACGCGCAGGGCATGGCGGTGCGCCGCGAGGTGCTGGGCGACGCGCACGTCGACCGGGCGATCGCGGGCGCGAGCGAGTTCACCGCCGACTTCCAGGACTTCATCACCCGCGGCGCCTGGGGCGACATCTGGTCTCGCCCCGGCCTCGACCGGCGCTCGCGCTCCGTCGCGGTGCTCACCGCGATGATCGCGCTCGGTCATCACGAGGAGTTCGTCATGCACGTCGCGGCCGCGCGCCGCAACGGGCTGACGGTCGACGAGATCAAGGAGGTGATCCTGCAGGCGGCCGTCTACTGCGGGGTGCCCGCCGCGAACACCGCCTTCAAGCTGGCCGCGAAGGCGCTCGAAGAGCTCGGCGAGCTCTGAGGGCTCTGCGCCCCGGACTTTCGCACCCGAATTCGGTTACGCTTTCTCTGACGGGGAGCGGCGCTTCGGGCTGCGGGAGGCCGTCGCCACGGACCGCCGGGAGCGGTCGCGCACCGAAGGAGATGCTGTATGAAGATCGACGCCTACGTCGTGGAGGGCAAGAACCGGCCGTTCGTCCGCGAGGAGCTCGAGCTCGATCCTCCGGGGCCGGGCGAGGTGCTCGTGCGCGTGGTCGCGACGGGCGTCTGCCACACCGATCTCAACACCCAGGCCGGCGACATGCCCTTCGCGCTGCCGGGCGTGATGGGGCACGAGGGATCCGGTGTGGTGGAGGCGCTCGGCGAGGGCGTCACCGACTTCGCGGTCGGCGATCACGTCGTGATGGGCTGGCCCTTCTGCGGCGAGTGCCGCAACTGCGTGCGGGGCGAGCACCGCTACTGCGAGCGGATCGGCGAGGCGCTGTGCGGCGGGCATCGGCTCACGGGCCCGCTCGCGGGCACCTCGGCCTACCATCGGACCGACGGCGGCGCGATCTCGGGGCACTTCTTCGGGCAGTCATCGTTCGCGACGTACTCGATCGCCGCCGCCTCCGCGCTCGTGAAGGTGGATCCGGATCTGCCGCTCGAGCTGCTCGGCCCGCTGGCCTGCGGGATCACGACCGGTGCGGGGGCGGTGTTCAACACGGCGCAGCCCGAGCCGGGCGAGTCGCTCGTCGTGTTCGGCGCGGGAGCGGTGGGTCTCGCCGCGGTCATGGCCGCGGCGAACACCGCGGCGGCAACGATCATCGCCGTGGACCTGCACGATTCCCGGCTTGAGCTCGCGACGGAGTTCGGCGCGACGCACGTCATCAACTCGGGGCGGGAGGACGCGATCGCCCGCATCCTCGAGATCTGCGGCGGGCCCGCCGACTACGTGATCGACTGCACGGGTTCGGTGAAGGTCATCGAGATGGCGGCCGAGGCGGTCGGGATGCTGGGTACGCTGATCCTGATCGGCGGCGCACCCGTCGACGCGCGGGTGTCGTTCGACCACCTGCGCACCCTGTGGGGGCAGCGCATCGTGGGCACGCTCGGCGGGGGCACCACCTCGAGGCAGCTGATCCCGGGCCTGCTCTCCCTCTACCGCCGCGGCCGCTTCCCCTTCGACCGGCTCGTCAAGCTGTACGGCTTCGACGAGCTCGACGCCGCCGTGGCCGACGCCCACTCCGGCGAGACCGTCAAGGCGGTGCTCGTGCTCGAGCAGCGGTAGACGGAGCCGCGGGATCCGATCCCGATCCCGTCCCCGAGACCCGCTCTCGGACTCCGTTCCGAAGCTCCGTTCCCGGACTCCGCTCCGAACCCCGCGGCCGGACGCCGCGATCCCGATTCCCACGCACCACACCGAGGCCCGAGGAGGCACCCGACATGACAGAGAACGCAGACTTCGCCAGCCAGATCCCGCAGCAGATCTTCATCGGAGGCTGGCGGGAGGGCACCTCGGACCGGGTGCTCGAGGATCGGAACCCGTTCGACGACTCGCTGATCGCCTCGATCCGCCAGGCGTCGCAGGCGGATGTCGACGAGGCGTACGCGCTCGCCGAGGAGGCGCAGAAGGAGTGGGCCGCGAAGACCCCCGCCGAGCGCAGCGCGGTACTGTCGCGCGCGGCCGACTACTTCGAGGCCAACCGCGAGGAGATGGCGCGGATGCTGTCGGCCGAGTCGGGCTCGTCGGTGATCAAGGCCGGGAAGGAGCTGGGGCTCGCGATCGCGGCGACCCGCGAGGCGGCGACGTTCCCGACCCGCGTGCACGGCCTCATCATGCCGTCGAACACGCCGGGCAAGGAGAACCGCGTCTACCGCGAACCGGTCGGGGTGGTGGGCGTGATCAGCCCGTGGAACTTCCCGCTGATCCTGTCGCAGCGCTCGGTCGCGCCGGCGCTCGCCCTCGGCAACGCGGTCGTGCTGAAGCCCGCGTCGGACACTCCGCTGTCGGGCGGTCTGCTGATCGCGAAGGTGTTCGAGGAGGCCGGTCTCCCCGCCGGCGTGCTCTCGGTCGTGCCCGGCGCGGGCTCGGAGATCGGGGATCACTTCGTCGAGCACCGCACGCCGTCGCTGATCTCCTTCACCGGCTCCACGCCGGTCGGGCAGCGGGTCGGCGCGCTCGCCGTCGGCGGCGCCTACATGAAGCGGGTCGCGCTCGAGCTGGGCGGCAACGCCCCGCTGGTGGTGCTCGCGGACGCGGATCTCGAGCTCGCGACGAGCGCGGCGGTGCTGGCGAAGTTCCTGCACCAGGGGCAGATCTGCATGTCGACGAACCGGATCATCGTGGAGGCGCCGATCTACGACGCGTTCGTGGAGCGGTTCGCGGAGAAGGTGGGCAAGGTCGGGTACGGCGAGACCACGAACCCGGCGAACCTGGTCGGCCCGATCATCAACGACGACCAGCTCGCGAGCGTCACCGGGAAGGTCGAGCAGGCCCTCACCGAGGGCGCCCGCCAGGTCGTCGCGGGCCCGGTCGAGGGGCGCGTCGTCGCCCCGCAGGTGTTCGCGGACGTCACCCCCGAGATGGAGCTGTTCCGCGAGGAGATCTTCGGCCCGGTCGTGGGCATCATCAGGGCCGAGGACGAGGCCGATGCGCTGCGGCTCGCGAATGACACCGTGTTCGGCCTGTCGAGCTCGGTGTTCACGACCGATCTCGAGCGCGGCGTGCGCTTCGCGCGGGGCATCAAGGCGGGCATGACGCACATCAACGACATCACGGTGAACGACGAGGCGCACGTCATGTTCGGCGGCGAGAAAAACTCGGGCCTGGGCCGCTTCAACGGCGAATGGGCGATCGAGGAGTTCACGACGGATCACTGGATCGGCGTGATGCACGAGAAGCTGCAGCTGCCCTTCTGATCTGACGCGGAGCCCTGCGGGCGCCCGCGCTCGGCCTCGCGGTCGGGCGCGGGCGCTTCGCTTTGCGGTGTGCTGCGAGTGAGCGAGGAGATACCGGCGTGGGCGGGCGACAGGTCGGAGAGGCGCCGGGTGCGTCCGCCCGCCCGTGCGCGCATGCCCGCGGCCCCGGCCGCCCCTCGGCCCGCTTCCCCCTCCGCGGGATCTGCGATATTTTCATAAATGACCATGATTTATTCTCCGGTCGGGCGACGACCGGAGCAGGAGCGCGAGGGCGGGCATGAGCGACACGACCGAACAGGGCAGGACGAGCGAGACCGAGGTCCGCGAGGCGGAGCACGCGCGCATCGCCGCGCTTCTCGCCCGCGACTACGACGCACTCGAGCAGCTGCTCGACGATCGCGTCGCCTACATCCATTCCACTGCCCACCGCGACACGAAGGCGAGCCTGCTCGAGACGCTGCGGGGCGACGCCTACCGCTACCTCGAGATGGAGACCGATCTGCAGCAGGTCGAGGTGATCGGCGACGCGGTGTGGGCCTTCGGCCGGATGCGCGCCGTGATCGAGATCGGCGACGGCCCGGCGGGGGAGCGGCACAGCACGATCACCCAGCTCTGGGCGCGCGACGGCGCGCGATGGAAGCTGCTCTCCTTCCAGGTCACGGCCCAGCCCGCCTGAGCACCGCGGTCGCAGAACTCGGAGATGTCACGGATCTCGGACCGAAACGGCCCGAAGGATCCGAGATCCGCGACATTTCCGAGATCCGTGACGCTCCCAGCCAGGGGAGGGCCCGGCCTCAGTCGGCGGGCGCCCACGCGATCGTCGCGGCGAAGTCGAGCAGCGCCCGCACCCGCGGCAGCTGCGCCGCCTGCTCCGAGGTGATCGCCTCGATGCCCACCGGCGGGACGGCCGGCTCGATCTCGACGGCGACGAGCGGGTCGCCGTCGAGGCTCGCCATGTTGGCCGGGCGGTGCTGGATGAAGATGCCGTAGCCCAGTCCGCGGCCCACCAGCGTGCGGGCCGCCTCGTAGCTGCCGGTGCGGTGGCGGATCCGCGGCATGAGGCCGCGGGCGGAGAACAGCGAGAGCGTGTGGCTGTCGGCGGGCGGGGTGTCGAAGAGGATCAGGGGCTCCTCCTCCAGCTGCTCGAGCGAGACCCTCGGCGCCGCCGCGAGCGGATGCCCCTCGGCGAACAGGGCGTGGGCGCGCAGCTCCGCGAGTCGCCGGCGCGCGGGCACCTCGGCGACCAGCGTCTCGTAGACGAAGGCGAGGTCGATGCCGCCGGTGATCACCTCGCGGCACAGCAGATCCTGCGACGCCTCGACCACTCGCAGTTCGACCCGGGGGTGCGCCCGCTCGAAGACGTCGAGCAGCGGGGGCAGCACGGTCGGGGCGAGGGTCGGGTAGCAGCCGACGGCGATCGGCCCGACCAGCTCGTCCGGGCTCGAGGCGAGCGAGAGCTGGAACTCGCGCGCCTGCGCGAGGAGCCGCCGCGCGTCCCCCGCCGCCTTGGCGCCGGCGCTCGTGAGCGACACCCCGTGCGCGCGGCGCCTGATGCAGAGCTGGGCCCCGAGCGCGGCCTCGAGATCCGCCACCGAATCGGCGATGGCCGAGGGCGAGACGAACAGCCGCGCGGCCGCCGCCGCGAACGAGCCGTGCTCGGCGACCGCGACGAAGTAGGCCATCTGCCGCAGGGTGACCTCGGGAACCGCTCCTGGCATGCAGCCACCCTATCAGCGGAATTCTCAATGAATATCGGCGGTTATCCGTGCTTTTTCCGAAGAGATATCGCGGCGATACTGGCCTGAGACCGAAGACGCTCGCTCGTGGAGGAGTCACCGATGAACGCAGTGCCCGCCCCCGTCGCCGACTGGGTGACGATCCCCGATCTCTACCGCGACCCCTTCCCGATCTACGAGCGCCTGCGCGCCGAGGGCGG
>CALMSE010000004.1 GCA_937872275.1 uncultured Leucobacter sp.
AGCGCGCGTGGCGGGGGGCGGAACAGCGGCAGGGCCGCCGCCGCGGGCCCCGCGGCGGCTGATCCGCCATCGGGGCGGCCCTCTCGTCTACTCCCCGCCGGGCACGTCGACCGCGCCGCCGAAGCGGCGATCCCGCTCCTGGTAGATCTCGATCGCGCGCCACAGCTCGCGGCGATCGAAGTCCGGCCACAGGGTGTCGAGGAACACCATCTCGGCGTACGCCGACTGCCAGAGCATGAAGTTGCTCGTGCGCTGCTCGCCGCTCGAGCGCAGGAAGAGGTCGACCTCCGGGAGTTCCGGCACGTAGAGGTGCCGGGCGATCGTGCGCTCCGTGATGCCGTGGGGCGAGAGGCGGCCGGAGGCGACCTCCGCCGCGATCGCGCGCACCGCGTCGGTGAGCTCGTTGCGGCCGCCGTAGTTGACGCACATCGTCAGGGTGAGGCCCGTGTTCTTCGCGGTGGCGCGCTCGGCGGCCTTCAGCTCGCTGATGACCGAGCCCCACAGCCGGGGTCTGCGCCCGGCCCAGCGCATGCGCACGTTCCATGCGTCGAGCTGGGCGCGCCGGCGGCGCAGCACATCGCGGTTGAAGCCCATGAGGAAGCGCACCTCGTCGGGGGAGCGGCGCCAGTTCTCGGTCGAGAAGGCGTAGACGCTGAGGTGGGTGACACCGGCCTGGATCGCTCCCGCGATGACGTCGAGCAGCGCCTGCTCGCCGCGGCGGTGCCCCTCGACGCGCGGCAGCCCCCGCTGGTTGGCCCAGCGGCCGTTGCCGTCCATCACGATGGCGACGTGGCCCGGCACCTGGCCGCGGAACGCCGGCGGGTGCTCGCCGGTCCAGTCGACCGGCACGAGCTCGGCGGGGGCGCGGCGCTTGTTCACCCGTTCACTGTAGCGCGCGGCCCGGGCCTGTCCGCCTCCGCCCGTCCCCGCCGGTCTCTCCGCCGTACCCTCGGCCGGGCTCACCTCGCGCCGAGGCTGCGCAGACCGCGTTCGAGGTGCCACTGGGTGTACGCGGCGGCGATGCCGGCCGCCTGGCCCCGCTCGCGCTCCCCGGCTGCGAGCGCGCGATCCCAGTCGCCCGCGAGGAGGGCGGCGAGCAGCTCGACGCTGCCGGGCTCGAGGCTCGGTGCTCCCGGCACCCGGCAGCTCTCGCAGACCACGCCGCCGAGCTGCACGACCACGTGCGTATGGGGGCCGGGCGCGCCGCACTTCACGCAATCTTCGAAGCCCGGCTCCCAGCCCGCTGCGGAGACGGCGCGCAGCAGGTAGCCGTCGCGCACGAGGCCGGGCGCGATCCGCCCCTGCGCCAGCGTGCGCAGCGCGCCCACCAGCAGCCGGTACTGCTCGGGGGCGGGACCGCCCTCGCTCAGCCGCTCCGCCGTCTCGACCATCACGCTGCCCGCGTGGTAGCGCTCGTAGTCCTCGGTGATGCGCGGGCCGTAGGCGCCGAGGGTGGAGGCCTGGGTGATCGTGTCGAGGGTGCGGCCCTCGTACAGCTGAAGCTCGGCCACCATGAAGGGCTCGAGCCTCGCGCCGAACTTCGAGGAGGTGCGGCGCACCCCCTTCGCCGCGGCGCGCAGGAGGCCGCGGCCGAGCGTCAGCATCGTCACGATGCGGTCGGCCTCGCCGAGCTTCTGGGTGCGCAGCACGACGCCTTGCTCGCGGTAGAGGGGCACGGCCCCATTCTCGCCGAAACCGGGCGGCGACGCGCGATCCGCGCCGCGGATGAGAGAATGGAGGCACCATGCCTGCCACCCTCGCCGATCGCCGCCTGCGCATCGGGCCCCTCGCGCTCGACGTGCCCGTCGTGCTCGCACCCATGGCGGGCATCACGAACACGGCGTTCCGCAGACTCTGCCGCGAGTACGGAGCAGGCCTCTACGTCAGCGAGATGATCACGAGCCGGGCCCTCGTCGAGCGCACGCCCGCGTCGCTGCGACTCATCAAGCACCACGAGAGCGAGACCCCGCGCTCCATCCAGCTCTACGGGGTCGACCCGAAGACCGTGGCCGAGGCGGTGCGATTCCTCGTCGACCAGGATCTGGCCGACCACATCGACCTGAACTTCGGCTGCCCCGTGCCGAAGGTCACGCGGAAGGGAGGCGGATCCGCGCTGCCCTGGAAGACCGACCTCTTCCGCGCGATCGTCGAGCAGGCGGTGCGGGCCGCGGGAGCGCTCCCGCTCACCATCAAGATGCGCAAGGGCATCGACGCGGATCACCTCACCTTCCTCGAGGCCGCCCGGGCGGCCGAGGGCGCCGGGGTCGCGGCGATCGCCCTGCACGGCCGCACGGCGAACGAGTTCTACTCGGGCCAGGCCGACTGGGCTTCGATCGCGACGCTCAAGGAGGCGGTCACGAGCGTGCCGGTGCTCGGCAACGGCGACATCTGGAGCGCCGACGACGCGATCCGCATGGTGCGCGAGACCGGCTGCGACGGCGTGGTGGTGGGGCGCGGCTGCCTCGGCCGTCCCTGGCTCTTCGGCGATCTCGCCGCGGCGTTCCGGGCCGAGGCCGGCGAGATCGGCTGGGACGAGGCCCGCGCCGCGACCGCGCGGCCCGGGCTCGGCTTCGTCATGTCGGCGATGCGCCGGCACACGGAGCTGCTCGTCGAGTTCTTCGATGGTGACGAGGATCGGGCCTGTCGCGACATCCGCAAGCACGTCGCCTGGTATTTCAAGGGCTACGGCGTCGGCGGCGACACCCGGCGGGCGCTCGCGATGGTCGAATCGCTCGCGCGGATGGACGAGATCTTCGAGACGATGGATCGGACCCTGCCGTATCCCGGTGAGGAGGCGGAGGGGCCGCGCGGCCGCGCCGGCACACCCAAGCGCCCGGTGCTGCCCGACGGCTGGCTCGCGAGCCGCGCCAGCGATGGCATCGATTTCGGGGAGCTGGCCGAGGCGGAACGGGACGACGGCGGTGGCTGAGCCCCGCCCGCCCGAGGGCGTCGACGCCTCGGCGGTCCCCGCGGGCTACGACGCACACGACCGGGAGCGCCTCGCCCCCGAGCACCACGCCGGGCCGCGCAGCGACTTCGCGCGCGATCGGGCCCGCGTGATCCACTCGAGCGGCTGGCGGCGCCTCGCCGCGAAGACCCAGGTGCTGAGCCCCACCGCCGGCGTCGACTTCGCCCGCAATCGGCTCACCCACTCCCTCGAGGTGGCGCAGATCGGTCGCGAGCTCGCCGTCTCGCTGGGCCTCGCGCAGGACGTCGTCGACACGGCCTGCCTCGCCCACGACCTCGGGCACCCGCCGTTCGGGCACAACGGCGAGCGGGCGCTGCACACCTGGTCCGAGGCCTTCGGTGGCTTCGAGGGCAACGCGCAGACGCTCCGCATCCTGACCCGCCTGGAGCCCAAGCGCTTCGACGCCGCGGGCCGCAGCATCGGGCTGAATCTCACCCGGGCGACGCTCGACGCGAGCTGCAAGTACCCGTGGTCGCTCGCCGACGCGGCGCCCGGGAGCGGCAAGTTCGGATACTACGCCGACGACGCCGAGGTCTTCGCCTGGCTGCGCCGCGGGGCGCCGGAGCGGCACAAGTGCGTCGAGGCCCAGACGATGGACCTCAGCGACGACATCGCCTATTCGGTGCACGACTTCGAAGACGCGATCGTGGGCGAGTTCATCGACCCCGAGATGCTCACCGCCCGTGCGGGGCACGACGCGCTGCTCACCGCGGTCGCCGAGTGGTCGGGCGGATCCTTCGCCGCGGATCGGATGGGCATCGACGAACTGGGCGCCGCCTTCGAGCGGCTCGCCGCGCTCGAGACCTGGCCGACGAGCTGGGCGGGGTCGCGGCGCGACCAGGCGAAGCTCAAGAACTTCACGAGCGAGCTGATCGGGCGCTTCGCTCGCGCCTCGATCCGTCTGACCCTCGAGGCCGCCGACGGCCGCCCGCTCGCGCGCTACGGCGGCGACATCCTGGTGCCCGACGAGGTGCGGGCCGAGATCGCGGTGCTGAAGGGCGTGGTGGCCGCCTTCGTCATGGAGATCGGGCGGCGCAAGCCCGCCTATCGCCGTCAGCGCGAGCTGCTCCAGGATCTGCTCGAAGCTCTCTGGGAGTCGGGGGAGGCCGAGCTCGAGCCGGCCTTCGCCGCCGATTACCGCGAGGCCGCCACCGAGGCCGACGCCCGGCGCGCCGTGGTGGATCAGGTCGCGTCGCTGACCGACCAGTCCGCCATCGCCTGGCATCGGCGGCTCTGCGACGTGTCGTCGATCTGAGCGGCGCTGAAACCTCGTGCTCCACTGAACTACACTCGGTGCTTATGGCGGGCCGGATCAAAGCGAGCGATGTCGAGGAGGTCAAGCGCCGCACCGACCTCGCCGAGCTCGTGGGCGACTACGTCGCGCTGAAGCGCGCGGGCGCCGACTCGATGAAGGGCCTCTGCCCCTTCCACGACGAGCGCAGCCCGAGCTTCCACGTGCGGCCGGGCCTCGGCTACTACCACTGCTTCGGCTGCGGCGAGTCGGGCGACGCGATCTCCTTCCTGCAGCGCATGGACCACCTCACCTTCGCGGAATCGGTGGAGCGGCTGGCGGCGCGCATCAACTACGTTCTCAGCTACGAGGAGGGCGGCGAGCGGCGCCAGGAGGGGCCGAACCGGGCCCGCCTGCTGGCCGCGAACCAGGCGGCGGCCGCGTACTTCGTGCAGCAGCTCGCAGGGGAGGAGGGCGGTACCGCGCGATCGTTCCTCGCCGAGCGCGGCTTCGACGCCGCCGCCTGCGAGCGGTTCGGCGTGGGCTACGCCCCGCGGGGGTGGGACGGACTCTCCAAGCATCTCGCGGCCCAGGGCTTCACCCGGCAGGAGCTCGCGCAGGCGGGCCTCGTCTCGGAGGGGCAGCGGGGCGTCTACGATCGCTTCCGCGGGCGCGTGATCTGGCCGATCCGCGACACGAGCACCCAGGTCATCGGCTTCGGCGCGCGCCGGCTCTACGACGACGACAACGGGCCCAAGTACCTGAACACCCCCGAGACCCCGGTCTATCAGAAGTCGCGCGTGCTCTACGGGCTCGACCTCGCGAAGCGCGCCATCTCGCGCGGTCACCGGGCGGTGGTCGTCGAGGGCTACACCGACGTCATGGCCTGCCACCTCGCCGGGGAGGAGACGGCCGTCGCGACCTGCGGCACCGCGTTCGGCAAGGAGCACATCACGGTGCTGCGCCGCATCATGGGCGACGACGCGGCGGCCGAGGTGGTCTTCACCTTCG
>CALMSE010000005.1 GCA_937872275.1 uncultured Leucobacter sp.
GGCCGGCGGCCGGCGACTCACCGCACGAGGTCGAGGGTGTGCGCCGCCAGCGTCCGCGTGTACTCCTCGCGGGGCGCGTCGAGCAGCTGCTCCGTCGGCGCGGCCTCGACGATCCGGCCCTGATCGAGCACGATCACCGAGTCGGCGATGCTGCGCACCACCGCGAGGTCGTGCGTGACGAACACCATCGACAGGCCGTCGTCGAGCAGCGAGCGCAGCAGCTCGACGATCGACGCCTGCACCGAGACGTCGAGGGCCGAGGTGACCTCGTCGCACACGAGCAGCTCCGGGTCGCACAGCAGCGATCGTGCGATGGCGACGCGCTGCCGCTGGCCGCCGGAGAGCTCCGAGGCATAGCGGTCGGCGAGCTCGGCCGGCAGCTCGACCCGCTCCAGGGCCTCGCCCACTCTGCGCCGGGTCTCTCGGCCGTCGAGTCGCGAGAACTGCTCCAGCGGCACCCGGAGCGAGGCGCCGATGGTGCGCCGCGGGTTCAGCGAGGCGTACGGGTTCTGGAAGATGTACTGCAGCGAGCGGCGGGCCTCGGGCGAGCGATCCCTCGCCGAGCGGGCGAGCTGCACGTCCCGCAACCTGATGCCGCCGTCCCACTCGGCGTGCAGGCCGATGAGGCACCTCGAGAGCGTCGTCTTGCCGCTCCCGGACTCGCCCACGAGGGCCACGCACTCGCCCCGACGCACGTCGAACGAGACGTCGTGCAGCACCGCGTTCCCGCCGTAGGAGGCGCTGAGGCCCCGCACCGACAGCAGCGGCGACTCCTCGAAGGAGGTGCGGATCTCGGCGCGTTCGCGCGTCGCCTCGGAACGGCGATCGAGCACCTCTTCGGCGCGGATGCACCGCACCAGCCGCTCGGGCGAGACCTCGCGCAGCTCCGGATCGCGCTCCCGGCACGCCAGCCGCGCGAAGGGGCAGCGCGGCGCGTAGGGGCAGCCCTCGCCGGTCTCGCCGACCGCCGGCGCCCGCCCGTCGATCGGCCGCAGCTTCAGGCGCTCGCGCACGGAGGGCACCGCGTCGAGCAGCGCGAGGGAGTAGGGGTGGGCGGGGGAGCGGAGCACCCGGGCGGTGGCGCCCTGCTCCACGAAGTCGCCGGCGTACATCACCGAGACCCGCTGCGCGACGTTCGCGATGACCGCGAGGTCGTGCGACACGTAGACCGCGGCGTCGTTCTCCTCCGCGCACAGCTCGCGCACGAGCTCGAGTACCCGGGACTGGGTCGCGACGTCGAGGCCGGTGGTGGGCTCGTCGAGCACGACCAGCCTCGGCCTGCGCATCAGCGCCATCGAGATCGCCACGCGCTGCTGCTGGCCGCCGGAGAGCTCGCGCGGACGCCGCCGCAGCATGGCGGCGTCCGACGGCAGGCCCACGCGCTCGAGCAGTTCGCCCGCTCGCGCCCGGGCGCGCGCGGGCGCGACATCCATCTCCTCGGTCAGCTGCACGCCGATGGGCAGCAGCGGGTTCAGCGCGGTCGCCGGATCCTGCGGCACATAGGCGACGAGGCCGCCGCGAGCGCGTCGCAGCGCCCGGCCCCGCAGAGAGAGCAGATCCGTGCCGCCGACGCGCACCTCGCCGCCCGCGATCCGGCTGCCGCGCCTGGCGTAGCCGAGCAGGGCGAGCGCCAGGGTGCTCTTGCCCGATCCCGACTCGCCGACGAGGCCCATCGTCTCGCCCGCCGCGAGCGCGAAGGAGGCGTCCCGCACGATCGGGCGTCCGTCGGTCAGCTCCACCCGGAGCCCTCGGACCTCGACATCGCTCATCGGGAGTCCCTTCCTTCCGTCCTCGCCATCACCCGCGCGGCGCCCTCGGAGATGAGGTTGCCGCCGACGGTGAACAGCACGATCAGCACGATGGGCGCGAGCACCGAGAAGGCCTGCGTGGAGAGGCCCGTGCGGTTCTCGCTGACCATGAGGCCCCAGTCCGGCGTCGGCGGCTGGATGCCGTAGCCGATGAAGCTCAGCGAGGCCAGCAGGTTGATCGAGATCATGAGGCGGATCCCGAGCTCGACGAACAGCGGCGAGGTGATGTTCGGCAGGATCTCCTGCCGCAGGATGCGGCCGGATGGCATCCCCACCGTCTTCGCCCACTGCACGTACTCCCTGCCGACGACCGGCTGGGCGGTCCCGCGCACGACCCGGGCCACGCCGGGCAGCAGCGCGATCGCGACGAGCACCACCAGCAACCACGGCTGGGGGCCGATGATCGAGACGAAGAGCAGGGTGAAGACGAGCGAGGGGAACGCCAGCACGAAGTCCATCAGGCGCATCAGCACGGTGTCGACCGCGCCGCCGAAATACGCGGCGGCCAGGCCGACGGCCGCGCCGAGGCCGGTCGAGACGAGGGCGGCGACGGGGGCCATCCAGATGATGTTGCTGCCGCCGGCGAGCACCCGGGACAGCACGTCCCGGCCCAGCATGTCGGTGCCGAGCAGCGCGCCGTCGCCCGGAGGCGCATACGGCAGGCCGATCGAGACGCTGGGGTCGTAGGGGGTGACGAAGGGGCCGATGAGCGCGACCAGGCTCGCGACGACGAGGAACAGCACCCCGAGCCTCAGCTGCCCGCTCCGCCAGAAGCGCGCGATCCCCTTCGGCCGCCTGCGGGCGCGCGGGATCTCGATCGTGCCGCTCGCGGCTTCCCGGCTATCGACGTTCGCCACGATTCGCTCCTGACAGCAGATCACCGAAGAGGTTCATCGCGAAGTAGAGGACCGCGATGATGAGGATGAGGGCCTGGAGAACGGGCAGGTCGCGGTTGCGCGCGGCCTCGATGACCATCGATCCCATGCCGGGGTAGGCGTAGAGGTATTCGACCACCACGACGCCGCCGATGACGAAGGCGGCGACGATCATCGCGGCGGGGATCGCGGGTGCGAGGGCGTTCGGCAGGGCGTGCCGGAACAGCACCCGCCAGGTGCCGACGCCCTTGAGCCGGGCCATCTCGACGTACTCGCTCGAGAGCACGTCGATGTACGAGACGCGGATCAGGCGGCTGAGGTACATCGAGCCGCCGATCACCAGCGTGAGCACGGGGAGGAAGATCAGATCGGGGTGCTGCCACGGCAGGTCCTGCGGCGGGAACTGCGCCACCGGCGGGAAGATGCGGAGCACGTTGGTCGAGAGCAGCGCGATCAGCAGGGTGCCGGTGACGAACTCCGGGGTCGCGTTCAGTACCATCGACACGGTGAGGAAGCCGCGGTCGAGCGCCCGGTCGCGGAAGTAGGCGGCCGCCACGCCGAGCACGAGCGACACGGGGATCATGATCGCGAACGCGGTCAGACCCAGCACGATGGAGTTGCGGACGCGCAGGCCGATGATCTCGTTCACCGGGCGGCCCGTGATGAGCGAGGTGCCGAAGTCGCCGTGCAGCACCCCGGAGAGCCAGCTCCAGTACTGGGCCGGCAGGGGCTGATCGAGGCCCAGCTGCGTTCGCAGGGCCTCCGCCCGCTCCGGCGTCGTGTCGACGCCGAGGATGATGGTGACGACGTCCCCCGGCAGGGCCTGGGTCGCCAGGAACACGATCAGCGAGGTGACGAGCAGCAGGATCGCGATCTCGGCGATCTTCAGCAGGACCCTCGCCCAGATCGGCTTCCGCGTGCGCGTCATGACCCGGGGCGAGAAGGCCCGGGTGTCGATCGGTACGGGTGCGGCCATGAGACGGCTCCTCGGTGCGGGGCCCGGGGCCCGGACGGCGTCCGGGCCCCGGGCGGGGTGGAAGGGGGCTCAGCCTTCGAGGGTCACGCCTCGGAAGTTGTAGCCGGTGCGACCCCAGCGATCGGGGGTGAGCCCCACGACGCGGACGTCGTGCACGACCACGGTGTTGCCCTGGACGGCGATGATGTCGCCGCCGCGCTCCCACTCGATCTCGAGCATGCGGGTGATGTAGCCGCACTGCTCGTCCTCGTCGGCCGTCGCGAACAGCTTGTCGGCGAGCTCGTTGTACTCGGGGTCGTCGAAGTGGGTGACGTTCTGCTCGCCGCCCGGCTGGAGGTAGGACGGGATCATCGAGAAGTAGTCGCCGCCGTCGAGGCCGATGGCGAAGGGCCACTCGCGGTACTTCGAGAGGAAGTCGGCGACGTCGAGCTGGCGCACCTCGATGGTGACGCCGGCCTCGGCCGCGTGCTGGGCGAACAGCTGAGCGGTCTCCATCATGCCCGGCATCATGCCGTCGGTGACGAGCTCGGCGCTGAGGCCCGCCTGTCCGGCCTCCTCGAGCAGCTGCTTCGCACGATCGATGTCCTGCTCCCGCTGCTCCACATCCGGGGCGGGGCAGGCGGTCGCGCGGGTGCGCATGTCGTTGCCGACCACGCCGAAGCCGCCATAGGCGTTCGAGAGCACCTGTTCGCGGTCGACGATCAGCCGGAAGGCCTCCCGCACCTTCGGGTCGTCGAAGGGCGCGATGTCGGTGCGCATGCTGAGCGTGAGGCCGCCGACGGCTTCGGCCTCGGTCGAGGTCAGCTGATCGCTCTGCAGGAGCCCGGCGACCTCGGGGAAGGGCACCGAGTTGGCGATGTCGATCTGGTTCGCGCGCAGCGCGTTCACCATGGACGCCTGATCGGGGAAATGGACGATGTCGAGGTGCTCGAAGCCGGGCTTCTCGCCCCAGTAGTCCTCGAAGCGGTCGAAGGTCGCCTGCTGCTGCGGGGTGAAGTCGGTGACCACCCAGGGGCCGGTGCCCACCCGGTCTCCCGACTCGGGATCGCTGCTCGCCATCGGCAGGCGGTTCTGCGTCCACACCTGCGGGAAAGGCCCGTATGGCTCGAGCAGCTCGATCTGGACGGTGAGGTCGTCGACCTTCGTGAGGCCCGCCGGATCCACCATCTGCAACTGCGTGGCGGCCGGGTACTGGTTCGCGGGGTCGAGGATCCAGTCGATGCTGTGGATCACGTCGTCGGCGTCGAAGTCGGTGCCGTCGTGGAACTTCACACCGTCGCGCAGGTGGACGGTCCAGGTGTCGAGCGTCTCGTTCGGCTCCATCGATTCGGCGAGCATGTAGACCAGGGATCCGTCGGGGCCGTAGGTGGTGAGCCCCTCGTAGACCTGCTCCGAGAAGACCGACTGCGACACGTTGCGCTGCAGCGGCCAGGGCGTCATCTCGTCGTTCGCCGATCCCACCATGCCGTAGGTCAGGGTGCCGCCGGATCCGTCGCCCGCGTCGCCGTCTCCCGCGTCGCCGCCGCCGGAGGAGCACGCCGCGAGGAGCAGGGTCG
The DNA here is from genome assembly GCA_937872275.1 of uncultured Leucobacter sp. Classification (GTDB taxonomy): domain Bacteria; phylum Actinomycetota; class Actinomycetes; order Actinomycetales; family Microbacteriaceae; genus Leucobacter. The sequence continues at coordinate 5,216 of CALMSE010000005.1, forward strand.
CGGCGGCC
>CALMSE010000006.1 GCA_937872275.1 uncultured Leucobacter sp.
CGAGCTGCCGCCCGGTCGCCTGCGCGATGCCGGCGAGCAGCTCCGCGGGATCCTGACCGCCGCGCGCTCCGTCGAGCAGGCGCTCCTGCACACCGAGCGCGCGACGCGCGGCTCGCAGCTCGTCGGCCTGCAGCAGTCCGGCGGTGGCCTTGCTCACCGCGACGAACGGAGTCGGCGGCGGCACCTCGAAGAGGGCCACGCGATAGCCGCTCGCGGCGGCGACGAGCGCGTGGGGCGTGCGCTCGTGCACGACCCCCACCCCGAAGCCGATCGCGGCCACCCGGGCGCGGCCGAGGCCGGCGACGAAGTCGAGCCAGCCGACGTCGTCCGCGCTGAAGGAGAGGCCGGTGGTGAGCACGATCTCGCCGCCCTCGAGGTAGGGGCCGAGGTCGCGCAGCTCGGTGGTGGCGATCCAGCTGATCGCCGGGTCCTCGGTTCCGGCCTGCACGAGGCGCAGTCCGAGGCCGGGCGTCGCGAGCAGCTGGGAGAGCGAGGGCATATGCGCATTCTTGCACAATCAGCGCGACTCAGAATGTGCATACTGGTCCCTTCCTCGTCCGCGCATCGTTCGTAGACTGGCCGGGAGCGCGGTGCGCGTCGGGAGGGAGACGGAATGGTCGATCAGGCCTGGGGCGGCGGTGCCGCTTCTCTGAGCGGCGTTCGCGTCGCCGATTTCTCGAGGGTGCTCGCGGGCCCCTACGCGACGATGATGCTCGCCGATCTCGGGGCGGACGTGATCAAGATCGAGAGCCCGGAGGGCGATGGCACGAGGCAGTGGTCCCCGCCCGTGAACCGGGCCGGGCAGAGCACCTATTTCGCGGCCGCGAACCGGGGCAAGCGATCGGTCGTGTGCGATCTGCGCGACCCGGAAGGGCTGGCCCGGGCTCGAGAGTACGCGGCCACGGCGGATGTCGTGATCGAGAACTTCAAGCCCGGCACCATGGAGCGCTTCGGCCTCGGCTACGAGGAGATCGCGGCCGTCAACCCGGGCGTGGTGTACTGCAGCATCTCGGGGTTCGGCGACGGTGCGGGGCGCGAGCTGCCCGGCTACGACCTGCTCGTGCAGGCCGTCGGCGGGCTCATGAGCGTCACGGGGCGGCCCGATGCCGACGGGGGCGAGCCGACGAAGGTCGGCGTCGCCCTGGTCGACATCCTGACCGGGCTGAACGCGGTGATCGGCATCCAGGCCGCGCTGCTCGCGAGGGGCGCTCCGGAGCACGGCGGATCCGGCCGCGGCCAGCACGTCAAGGTGACGCTGCTGGGCTCGCTGCTGTCGGCGCTGTCGAACCAGGCCTCCGCGGCGCTCGCGACGGGGGTGTCGCCCGGGCGTCTGGGCAACGCGCACCCCTCGATCACCCCGTACGAGACCTTCGAGACCGCCGATCAGCCGATCGCGCTCGCGGTCGGCACCGATGCCCAGTTCGCCAGGGTGTGCCGCATTCTCGGCGTCGCATCGGCGGCGGAGGATCCGCGGTTCGCCGACAACCCGTCGCGGGTCGCGCACCGGGCCGAGCTGCGCGGGCTGCTGCTGGACAGGCTGAGGGAGCGCCCCGCGGCGGAGTGGATCGACGCGTTCACCGCGGAGCAGGTGCCCGCGGGACGCGTCAACACGATCGCGCAGGCCTTCGAGCTCGCCGACGTGCTCGGCCTCGGCCTGGTCGTGGAGACCCCGGCGCTGGACCCCGATGGTCGGGAGTGCGTCGTGCGGTCGGTCGCGACCCCGATCTCGCTCTCCGGGACCCCGGTGCGAGCGACGATGCCGCCGCCGGGCCTCGGTGAGCACCAGGCCGCCCGATGGCTGCCCCGAGAACGACCCGATCTGCCCCCGACCGTGAAGGAAATCCCATGAGCACCAGCATCGACCGGCTCTTCGACGTGTCCGACTTCGTCACCGAGGAGGAGCGCGAGTGGCAGTTGCGGGCGCGCGAGTTCGCCCGCACCCGTATCGAGCCGATCATCGATCAGGCCTTCGAGGAGCGCCGCCTGCCCGTCGAGCTGCTGCCCGGGGTGGGCGAGCTCGGCGCGTTCGGCATGTACATGGAGGGGTATGGGCTGCGGGGTGCGTCTTCGGTCGCGTACGGGCTCGTCGCGATGGAGTTCGAAGCGGTCGACTCGGGCTTCCGCACCGCGCTGTCGGTGCAGGGCTCGCTCGCGATGGGGGCGATCTACAAGTTCGGCAGTCCTGAGCAGAAGGAGCGGTGGCTCCCCGCCATGGGGCGGGGCGAGGCGATCGGGTTCTTCGGCCTGACCGAGCCGCAGGGCGGGTCGGACCCGAACACGATGCTCACGACCGCGCGTCGCGACGGCGACGGATGGGTGCTCAACGGGCGGAAGCGATGGATCGGGCTCGCCACGATCGCGCAGCTCGGGGTGATCTGGGCCAAGGACGAGGAGGGGGTCGTGCGCGGCTTCGTCGTGCCGACCGACACCCCGGGGTTCACGGCCACCGCGATCGAGAACAAGCTCTCGATGCGGGCCTCGCTGCAGACCGAGATCGAACTCGTGGACGTGCGGCTGCCCGAGGATGCGATCCTGCCCGGCGCGGCCGGCCTCTCGGCGCCGTTCATGTGCCTCAACGAGGCCAGGTACGGGATCGTGTGGGGAGTGATGGGTGCCGCGCGGTCGTGTCTCGAGGCGGCCGTGTCCCGGTCCGTCACGCGGGAGGTGTACGGATCGCCGATCGGGGGGAAGCAGCTCATCCAGGGCCAGCTCGCCGACTGCTTCGTGGAGTACGAGAAGGGGTTGCTGCTGGCGCTGCACATCGGGAGGCTGAAGGACGCGGGCAAGCTCTCCTACGGGCAGATCTCGGTCGGGAAGCTGAACAACGTGCGCGAGGCGATCAGGATCGCCTCGACCTGCCGGGCGATCCTCGGCGGCGACGGCATCACGAGCGACTTCCCGGTGATGCGCCATATGGCGAACCTCGAGTCCGTGCGCACCTACGAGGGCACGGACGAGGTGCACCAGCTCGTCATCGGGCGGGAGCTCACCGGCATCGCCGCCTTCGCGTGAAGCTCGCCCCTCCCCGTGCTCGAGGCGCCACTTCGCTGCACCAACGGGCGGAATCGTGCATCGAAGTGACACCTGCAGGGGTGTGACGCTCCCCGCTCGGCACCGCCTAGGCTAGGAGGGTGAAGCAGCGCATCTACGACTCCCGCAGACAAGAGGTGGTCGACTTCGATCCCCGCGTCCCGGGCGAGGTCGGCATGTACGTCTGCGGACCCACCGTGCAGTCGGCACCGCACATCGGCCATCTGCGCAGCGCGCTCGTCTACGACCAGCTGCGCCGCTGGTTTCTCGCGAGCGGCAGCCGGGTCGCCCTGATCCGCAACGTGACCGACATCGACGACAAGATCCTCGACGGCGCGCGCGCGGCCCGGGAGGCAGGAGGCCACGAGGAATGGTGGGGCCTCGCCTACCGGGTGGAGCGCGAGTTCACCGCCGCCTACGATGCGATCGGCGTGCTGGCGCCGAGCTACGAGCCGCGCGCGACCGCGAACATCGCCGAGATGATCGCGCTCATCGAGCGGCTCATCGAGCGCGGCCACGCCTACCCGGCCGATGACGGCACGGCGAGCGTCTACTTCGACACCGGCAGCTGGCCCGAGTACGGCGCGCTGACGAGGCAGCGCCGCGAGCAGATGGAGGCCGCGGCCGACTCGGAGCCCGTCGGCAAGCGCGATCCCCGCGACTTCGCGCTGTGGAAGGCGCATCGCGAGCACGAGCCGCTCTCGGCCTCGTGGCCGTCGCCGTGGGGTCGCGGCCGACCCGGCTGGCACATCGAGTGCTCGGCCATGGCCACCCGCTACCTCGGCGAGGAGTTCGACATCCACGGCGGCGGCCTCGACCTCCGCTTCCCGCATCACGAGAACGAGCTGGCCCAGTCGACGGCGGCGGGCGACGCCTTCGCGCGGCACTGGATCCACAACGGCCTGGTGAACACCGGCGGGCAGAAGATGTCGAAGTCGCTCGGCAACTCCCTCTTCGCGCACGAGCTGCTGGCCGCTGCGCGCCCCATCGTGCTGCGCTACTTCCTCGGCTCGGCGCACTACCGCTCCGTGCTCGAGTACTCGCCCGAACTGCTCGCCGAGGCCGGCGCGGCCTTCGGCCGCATCGAGGGATTCATCGAGCGGGCATCCGCCCGCCTCGGCGAGCGAATGCCCGCGGCGTTCGGCGGATCCGCCACGACCGGTGAGCTTCCGTCCGCCTTCACCGAGGCGATGCTCGACGACTTCGGCGTGCCCCAGGCGCTCGCCGCCCTCCACGGCGCCGTGCGTGCGGGCAACACCGCCCTCGACGCCGACGACCTCGAGGGGGCGCTCGCCCGCGCCGTCGAGGTCGCCGCGATGCTCGACGTGCTCGGCCTCGATCCGCGCGACGCTCACTGGCAGGCGGGGGGCGGATCGGCGGGAGCCGGCGTCGACTCGGCTCTCGGAGCGCTCGATTCGCTCGTCGGCGCGCTCATCGAGCAGCGCGCCACCGCTCGCGCGAACAAGGACTTCGCCGCGAGCGATGCGATCCGCGACAGCCTCGCCGCCGCGGGCATCGCACTCGAAGACAGCCCGACCGGAACCCGCTGGAGTCTCTCATGAGCAACAAGAAATCGCGCCCGGGTGCCGTGCGCAAGAAGAGCCGCGGCAAGACCGTCGGATCGGGAGGCCAGGGCCGTCAAGCGCTCGAGGGGCGCGGGCCGACGCCGAAGGCCGAGGATCGCGAATACCATCCCGCGGGCAAGGCCAAGGCCGCGCGCGAGCGGCTGGAGGCCGCGCGGAAGCGCCACGGCGGCGGCGAGAAGGGGCGAGGCGCCGATCAGCGCGCGCCCCGCCGCAAGAACGACGACACCGAGCTGGTGACCGGTCGCAACGCGGTGCTCGAGGCACTGCGCACGAAGATCCCCGCGACTGCGCTGTACGTCGCCGCGAAGGTCGAGATGGACGACCGCATGCGCGAGATCATCGCGGTGTCGGTCGGACGCGGCATCCCGGTGCTCGAGGTCATGCGCCCCGAGCTCGACCGCATGACCACCCGCGACACCGTGCACCAGGGGGTCGTGCTCAAGGTGCCGCCCTACGAGTACGCGCACCCGCTCGATCTGCTCGACGACGTCGAGCGCCGCGGCGAGACGCCGCTCCTCGTCGCGCTCGACGGCGTCACCGACCCTCGCAACCTCGGCGCGATCATCCGCTCCGTGGCCGCGTTCGGGGGGCAGGGAGTCATCGTGCCGCAGCGCCGTTCGGTCGGCGTGAACTCGGCGGCCTGGAAGACCTCGGCGGGAGCCGCAGCGCGCGTCCCGGTGGCGATGGCGGCCAATCTCACCCAGACCCTCAAGGCGCTGAAGGAGCGCGGCGTCTTCGTCGTGGGCCTCGACGGGGACGGAGAGGTGACGCTGCCGGGTCTCGAACTGGCGGATCGCCCGCTCGTGCTGGTGGTCGGCAGCGAGGGCAAGGGGCTCTCGCGTCTCGTCACCGAGCACTGCGACGCCGTCGTGTCGATCCCGATCTCGGCCGCGACGGAGTCGCTGAACGCGGGGATCGCGGCGAGCGTCACCCTCTACGAGGTGTCGAGGATCCGCGCGAAGGGCTGATCCGCGCTCCTCAGAGCACCGCGATCTCCGTCGCCCGCCAGCGCCGGTGCAGCCACTCCATCCGCATCGCGACGGCCCGCGCCCGCTCTCCGACGTAGACGACCGAGGCGACCTCGGCGACGCCGGTCGCCGGTCGATCCACCCGCACGGGCCCCGAGCCCGATACGGGGCGCCCGGGCTCCCGCAGCACCGCCCGCTGCTCCTGACGCGCAGCGCGCACGGCGGTCAGCTCGCGCGCGGCGCTGAGCGTGATGGCCGCGCCGAGCTGCGCGATGCCGCGCAGGCCCTCGACCACCTCGAAGACCAGCACGGCCAGCGCCTCCACCTGCTCGGGGTCCGGCTCGGGGATATCGCCCCATGGGTGCTCGCCGTCGGAGCTCCCGAGCGGAGGGACCGCCACCAGCGTCGGCGGTCTCGTCTCCGCGCTCGGCTGGGGTGGGGGAACCGCCACGAGGCGGGACGCGGCTGCGGCGGGAAGATTCGGCGAGGCGGTCGACATGATCGGTTTCTTTCGTGCGTGAGGAACCCGCTCCCCGCGGCTCGTGAGCATTCAAGGCGAATGTCAGGAGAGTCCGATGAGAATTCCAGGACGGATATGTGGAATCACAGGATACGGAAGCCGTACCGAAGCGAGTCAATGGGCGAAGAACTCCAGGGCGTTCGCGGCCAGCGCTCGAGCACCCGGCGACCGGGACGAGGCCCGCTCGGGCGCGGGAGCGGGGGCTCTCGCCGATCCGCGTCGCCGCGTCGTCCCCTCCTCGGCCGACCGCGCCGCCGACTGCCTCTATGCTGATTCCGTGTCAACACTGCGCAATCTCGCCACGAAGTACTCGACGCTCGACGAGGAGCAGATCCACTGGCTCGAGCTGCTCATGCTCGACTGGGCACTGCTCGCCGATCTGGCCCTCGGCGACGTGGTGCTGTGGGTGCCCACGGAGGACGAGAACTACCTCGCCGTCGCCCACAGCCGGCCCGCGGGCTCGGTGACCCTCTTCTACCGCGACGTCATCGGCGACTACCTGCGCCCCGACTGGCGGCCCATCGTCGACGAGGCCATGGCCACCCGCCGGCCCGTCGAGTCGCGCGCCCCGGTCTGGTACGAGGAGAACGCGATGCGGCTCACCGCCTACTCGGTGAGCCTTCGCGAGGAGAGCGCGGGATCGAGCACCGGCCGGAACACCGACACCGGGGTCATCTCGACCGGCGCGCAGAGCGCCCCCTTCGCGGTGATCACCGTGCACACGGGCGTCTCCGACGTGCAGGGCGCCTCGCGCATCGGCATCGCCTTCCGAGAGGTCGCGGCCGATCTGCTCGGCATGATCCAGCAGGGTCTCTTCCCCTCGCCGGGCAGCACGCGCGGTCGCGAGCGGGGCGCGCCGCGGGCCTCCGACGGCCTCGTCCGCGTCAACCTGCAGGGCATCGTCTCGTTCGCGAGCCCCAACACGCAGACCACCTTCACCCTGCTCGGCTACCGCGACGAGCTCGAAGGCGAGAACTTCTCGGAGGCGATCGCCGAGATCGTGCGCGGCCAGTTCGACACGAACGAGTCGCTGCCGCTCATCGCCCAGGGCCGGGTGGCGAAGCGGGCCGACATCGAGGCCAACGGCCGCGTGGTCACGCTGCGCTCGATCCCCGTGATCCGTGACGAGGAGCGGATCGGCGGCATCGTGCTCACCCGCGACGTCACCGACCTGCGCCACCAGGAGCGGGAGCTCATCACCAAGGACGCGACGATCCGCGAGATCCACCACCGTGTGAAGAACAACCTGCAGACCGTCGCGTCGCTCCTGCGGGTGCAGGCCCGTCGCGCGCGCAGCGAGGAGGCGAAGCAGGTGCTCGGCCAGGCCATGCGCCGCGTCGCGTCGATCGCGGTCGTGCACGACACGCTCTCGACCGGGCTGTCTCAGATCGTCGACTTCGACGTGGTCTTCGACCGCGTGCTCGGCCTGGCGGCGGAGGTCGCGAGCCTGCACAATACGGTGGTGCACCCGCGCAAGGAGGGCCGCTTCGGCGAGCTGCCCTCGGAGTACGCGACGCCGCTCGCGCTCGCGCTCACCGAGATCGTCACGAACGCGGTGGAGCACGGCCTCTCCGGCCGCGAGGGGGAGGTCTTCATCGGCGCCGACCGCACCGATGACCGGCTGGCCGTCGAGGTGATCGACACCGGTACCGGCCTGCCGGGCGGCACCGTCGGCGACGGGCTCGGCACGCAGATCGTGCGCACCCTCGTCGAGGGCGAGCTCGGCGGCTCGATCACCTGGGGCCCCGATGCCCGGGGCGGCACCAGGGTGTCGATCGAGGTGCCTCTGCGGTGGATCAAGGCCTGAGCCTCCCGCCTCGGACCGCCCGGGCCTCCCGCCTCGCCGCCGCTTCCCGCAGACGCCGGGGCGTTCAGCGCCTGTTCGCGCTGCGGATCGCGATGGCGATGCCGACCCCCAGCAGTAGGGCGCCGAGGCCCAGCACGGTCGCGGTGACCCAGAGCGCGACGTCGACCTCGCCCGGCAGGAGCAC
>CALMSE010000007.1 GCA_937872275.1 uncultured Leucobacter sp.
GGACGCACGGCCCGCGCCCGTTCGACGAACAGGCGCACGGCGGGCCCCGAGGCCGCGGCGCCGTCGGTCCCCGCGTTCGCACCGCCCTCGGCGCTCTCCACGCCGAGCGGATCCAGCGGGAACACGGTCTCCGCGGCGATCGCGAGCGGGGTGCGACTCGTCGCGAGCACCCGCAGCCGCGGCGTGCTCGCGAGCGCGTCCGCCGTCCACGCCGCGACGCCGCGGATCACCTGCTCGCAGTTGTCGAGCACGAGCAGGGTGGGCGACTCGCCGAGCGACGACAGCACGCGATCGCGCAGCCCGGGCGCCGGGCGCGCGTCGGAGAGCCTGCCCCCGACGGTGCTCTCGCTGACCCCGAGCGCGGCGGCGATCGCGGGCAGCACGTCGCCGTCCGCGCGCACGCCCGCGAGCGGCACGACCGCCACCACGGGTTCGTCGGAAGCTCCGGCGACGGCCTGGGCGAGCCGCGTCTTGCCGAGTCCGCCTGCGCCGAGGATCGTCACGAGGCGCCGCCGGCGCAGCGCCTCGGCGACCGCGGCGAGGTCCTCGTCGCGCCCGAAGAGCTCGCCGAGCTCCGCGTGCACGCCGATGCGCACGCGCTCGGCGCGCGGTGCCTCCTGCTCCCTCAGCAGCCGGGCGTTCGCCTCGGCGATGCCGGCCCCGGGGGAGGACCCGAGCTCCTCGCGCAGGCGCTCCCGGAACCGCGCGTAGAGCGCGATCGCCTCGTGCGGTCGTCCGGCGTCGGAGAGGGCCGTCATGAGCTCCTCGTGCAGGCGCTCGTCGAACGGAGAGCGATCCACCGGCCCGGTCAGCTCGGCGACCGCCTCCTCGGGCCTGCCGAGTGCTCGGAGCGTTCGGGCGCGCGTCAGACGCAGTCTCGCGAGCAGGATCGCGGCGACTCCGGCGAGCTCGGCCGCCACGGGGGTCGAGCCGAGATCCTCGCCCGGGGTGCCGCGCCAGAGGCCGAGCGCGCGATCGATCAGCTCCAGCCTCCCGGCCTGGTCCTCGCCGCTCGCGAGCCGCCCTTCGGCGCGGTCGGCGAGCGATCGCGCGAGCTCGAGGTCGCTGCGGGGGCGCGGCGATTCGTCGTCGCCGGATCCGCCGGTCCCGAGCGTGTAGCCGCCCGGGTGCGTCGCGATGCAGTCGCTGCCGCAGGCCGCGCGCGTCCGGGCGACGAGGCTCTGCATGGCCGGTCTCGGGTTCTGCGGCGGTTCGTCGCCCCAGAGCCCGTCGGTCAGAGCCGACACCGAGCACGGGCCGTCGCCGCCCCGCAACGCGAGCGCCGCGACGAGCGCCCTCGCGAGAGGGCCGCCGGGATCGGCGCCGTCGATCCTGACCGGCCCGAGCACCGTGGTACGGGGGCGGTCGGGCAGCATGTGTCGAGTGTAGTCCCGCGACCGTGGGCCTGCTCTGAGCGAACCCGGCGCGAATGTCGGGGGTGCGGAGTAGCCTCGTCGGTATGGAAGCCACCCGCAGCGTCAGGCCGTTCGAGGTCATCAGCGAGTACGAGCCGAGCGGCGATCAGCCTCAGGCGATCGCGGAGCTCGCGCAGCGCATCAACGCCGGTGAGACCGACGTCGTGCTGCTCGGCGCGACCGGCACCGGCAAGTCGGCGACCACGGCCTGGCTCATCGAGGCCGTGCAGCGGCCGACGCTCGTGCTCGCGCACAACAAGACCCTGGCGGCGCAGCTCGCGAACGAGTTCAGGGAGCTGCTGCCGAACAACTCGGTCGAGTACTTCGTCAGCTACTACGACTACTACCAGCCCGAGGCCTACGTGCCGCAGACCGACACCTTCATCGAGAAGGACTCGTCGATCAACGCGGAGGTCGAGCGGCTGCGCCACTCCACGACGAACGCCCTGCTCAGCCGCCGCGACGTCGTGGTCGTCTCCACGGTCTCCTGCATCTACGGCCTGGGCAAGCCCGAGGAGTACTACGAGGCGATGGTGCCGCTCGTGGTGGGCGATCGGCTCGACCGCGACGTGCTGCTGCGAAGGTTCGTGGACATGCAGTACCAGCGCAACGACATCGAGTTCGTGCGCGGCAACTTCCGCGTGCGCGGCGACACGGTCGAGATCATCCCGATGTACGAGGAGCTCGCGATCCGCATCGAGTTCTTCGGCGACGAGATCGAGGCGCTGTACTACCTGCACCCGGTCACGGGCGACGTCATCAAGCAGGTCGAGACCGTCTCCGTGTTCCCCGGATCGCACTACGTCGCGAGCCGATCCGTGATGAATCGCGCGATGGGAACCATCGCCGAGGAGCTGGACTGGCGCAGCAAGGAGCTGAAGCAGCAGAACAAGCTGGTCGAGGAGCAGCGGCTGCGCATGCGCACGACCTTCGACCTGGAGATGATGGAGCAGATCGGCTTCTGCTCGGGCATCGAGAACTACTCGCGCCATATCGACGGCCGTGCGCCGGGGGAGGCTCCCCACTGCCTGCTCGACTACTTCCCCGACGACTTCCTCGTCGTCATCGACGAATCGCACGTCACGGTGCCGCAGATCGGGGCGATGTACGAGGGCGACTCCTCGCGCAAGCGCACCCTCGTCGAGCACGGCTTCCGCCTGCCGAGCGCGCTCGACAACCGCCCGCTGAAGTTCGACGAGTTCAAGGCGCGCGTCGGGCAGACCGTCTACCTCTCGGCGACGCCCGGCAACTACGAGATGGGGCTCGCCGACGGGGTGGTCGAGCAGATCATCCGCCCGACCGGGCTCGTCGACCCCCAGATCGTCGTCAAGCCCTCGAAGGGGCAGATCGACGACCTGCTGGAGGAGGTGCGGATCCGCGCCGAGCGCGACGAGCGCGTGCTCGTGACCACGCTCACGAAGAAGATGGCCGAGCAGCTGACCACCTTCATGGAGGAGGCGGGGGTGCGAGTGCGGTACCTGCACAGCGACGTCGACACGCTGCGGCGAGTCGAGCTGCTCACCGAGCTGCGCGCCGGGGTGTACGACGTGCTCGTCGGCATCAACCTGCTGCGCGAGGGCCTCGACCTGCCCGAGGTGTCGCTCGTCGCGATCCTCGACGCCGACAAGGAGGGCTTCCTGCGCTCGAGCACCTCGCTCATCCAGACGATCGGCCGCGCGGCCCGCAACGTCAGCGGCGAGGTGCACATGTACGCCGACAACGTCACGCGATCGATGCGGGCCGCCATCGACGAGACCGAGCGGCGCCGGGAGAAGCAGCTCGCCTACAACGCCGAGCACGGGATCGACCCCCAACCGCTGCGCAAGAAGATCGGCGATATCACCGCGCTGCTCTCGCGCGAGGCCGCCGACACCGAGAACGTGCTCTCGCGCACGGGCGCCCATGCGCAGCGAGGGGGCGGATCCGCCCAGCGTGCGAAGGGGAAGGCGGCCTCGCGCGCCGGGGCGATCGGGGCCGAGGGCGCCGCGAAGCTCGAGGAGCTCGTGGCCGACCTCACGGAGCAGATGCTCACCGCTGCCGAGGAGCTCAAGTTCGAGCTCGCGGCCCGCCTGCGCGACGAGGTGGCGGAGCTCAAGCGCGAGCTGCGCAGCATGGACGCGGCCGGGCACCGGTGAGCCCTTCCTCGGCGTGAGGAGGCGGCGATCCCGCCCTGATCTCGCCGACCGCAGGCGCCCGATGGCTCGGATTCCGCCGATCTCTCCACAGATTCCCGTTCCCGGCGATGCGCAGTTCGGGAACCGCGCGGGCCGCGCCCCGACGGTCTACAGCAGCACGTAGCCGTAGCGCTCGGCGACGGCGTCGATCACGGCGCTCAACTCCTCGCGGTCGAGCCCGAGCAGGGCGAGCGGATGCCGGGGGAGTGCATCCGCGGCCGGCGCCCAGAGGGCCGCGACCCGGGCCGTCGGCACGATCGAGGACGCCGAGAGGATCCCGTCGAGCCCGGGGTAGGCGGCGCGGATCGCCCGGGCCCACGCCCGCGCGGGCGCCCGCTCGCCCGAGGCGATAGCCGCATTGCCGCCCGCCACCGCCACCCAGTCGCTGTCGCTCAGATCGAGGAGGCGCAGCACGCGGGTCGTCTCGAAGGCAACGAGGGTCGGGGATCCCGCACCGCGCCGGATGATGCGATGCTGCTGGAACACCTCGAGCAGGCAGGCGGCGAAGGCCGAGTCGAGGGCGTCCTCGGGTCCGGCTTCGGGAGGGCCGGCGCTCTCCAGCACCGCGTACATCACGCCGCAGCCGGGATGCTCGCCCGTCGGCTCGGGGTGCGGATCGAACCGCGCGTCGAGCGGTCCGAACTCGCGGAACTCGAACCATTCCGCGGGGTGCGCGCCGCCGGCCCGGAAGACCCGGAACAGCGCGGTCCCGGCCGGCACCTCCCGCACCCAGCGCGGATCCGCGGCGAGCCCCGGGAAGCGCGACGGATCGGGCGGGGGGAGTCGCTCGCTCACGGCAGACGGTTCAGTGCCTCATCGACGGCGGTCGCCGCGATACCGGGATCGCCGCCCTGCGCGAGCCACTCGAACGGCGCAAGCGCCTCGTCTCCCTGCACCAGTCGCGGCGCGGGGGAGGTGAGCACCCGCTCCACGAGGAGGAGGGGCACGCCGGACGGGATCGCCTGAGCGACCGTCGACCAGCCGCGCGGCTCGCGCCCGTCGGGGAACTGGAACGCCGGGAGATGCCAGCCGTCGCTGCGCCGCTGCGCGAGCAGGCTCCCCGCCGCGCAGCGCTG
>CALMSE010000008.1 GCA_937872275.1 uncultured Leucobacter sp.
CGCCGCGGCGGCCGCCGGGGCCGCGGCGGCCGGCGGCGGCGGAGTCTGAGCCGGCTGCTGCTGCTGGAAGTTGAGCGCCTGCCCGGTCATGCCGACGCCCATGCCCATCATGGCCATGTTCCCGCCGCCTCCCTCGCCGGCGGCCTCGAAGCCGCGCGCGACCGACTGCTGCAGGAACGATCCCCCGCGGGCGCCCGAGAGCGCGTCGGCCTTCTTGACGTCGCTGAGCAGCGCGCGGGTGTCCGCGTCGTATTCGATCGCCTGGATCGCGACGCTGATGATCGCGAGGCCGCGCTGGCTCGCCCACTGATATCCCGCCTCGACGGCCGCCGACAGCGACTGCGCGAAGCCGAGCGAGTCGCCCTGGATGCTCGCCATGCGATTGCCCTTGGCCGGGTCGTTCGTGTAGTGCGAGAAGGCCGGGGCGAGCGACGAGACCACCTCGTTGAAGAGCTGCGCGGCCGCGTCGTTGTCGAGATCGGTGAAGTCGAAGATCTTCGCATCGGCGCTGTAGTAGGTGAGCGGCACGAACTGCTTCACGAAGAGGACCGGATCCTGGATCTTCAGCGTGTAGGTACCGCGCGTGATCGCGCCGACCTGCGTGCCGAGAAAGGCGTCGTCCCAGTAGATCTCGCTCTGCGTTCCGAAGCGGTTGTTCGGGATCTCCTTCAGATTCACGTAGAAGGCGAGGTGCTGGGAGCCGGGCTGGCCGCCGAACTTGAAGCGCTCCCACGACTGCATCACGGTCGAGGCGAGGAAGCCGCCGCCGGTGAAGATCGACTGCGCCTGAGGGTCGGTCGTCGTGAAGGTGTAGCCGCCGGGCTCGGCGACGAGGCCGGTCAGCTCTCCGTTGTGGAAGGTCATCAGCGCATAGCCCTCGGGCACCACGATGAGCGAGCCGTCGGAGATGATGTTCTCGGAACCCTTGGTGTTCGATCCGCGGCCCGCGTTCTGGCCCTTCGGCACCGCGGGGAAGATCGCCGCGGTCGGGGCGAGCCCGGCCGGGGGCAGGAGGTAGTCGACCCACTGATCGGCGAACATGCCGCCGATGGCTCCCGCGAATGCCTTGATGAAGCCCATTGCCGCCCCTTCGGGTAGTGCCGGCCTCACGTCGAAGCCCGCTGTTGGACTCATCATATGAGGCGCGGTCTCGTCATCACCAGGGGAAGCGCCCGCATATCGCCGCTCGGATGGTTCTCCCATGCGGCGCATGGGTTCGCGAGCCGCCGCTTCGCTCCGGCCGACGGACCGCCCGCCCCCGGCCGTAGTAGTCTCGAAGCTGCGCCTCCGTAGCTCAGTGGATAGAGCAACGGCCTTCTAATCCGTCGGTCGCAGGTTCG
>CALMSE010000009.1 GCA_937872275.1 uncultured Leucobacter sp.
ACGGCCATCTGGTCGCCGTCGAAGTCGGCGTTGAAGGCGGTGCAGACGAGGGGGTGCAGCTGGATCGCCTTGCCCTCGACGAGCTGCGGCTCGAAGGCCTGGATGCCCAGGCGGTGGAGGGTCGGGGCGCGGTTCAGCAGCACCGGGCGCTCGCGGATGATCTCCTCGAGCACGTCCCACACCTCGCTGCGCGCGCGCTCGACCATGCGCTTGGCGGCCTTGATGTTCTGCGCGTGCGACAGGTCGATGAGGCGCTTGATGACGAACGGCTTGAAGAGCTCGAGCGCCATGTCCTTCGGCAGGCCGCACTGGTGCAGCTTCAGCTGCGGGCCGACCACGATGACCGAACGGCCCGAGTAGTCGACGCGCTTGCCGAGCAGGTTCTGGCGGAATCGGCCCTGCTTGCCCTTCAGCATGTCGGAGAGCGACTTCAGGGCGCGGTTGCCGGTGCCCGTGACCGGGCGGCCGCGGCGGCCGTTGTCGAACAGCGCGTCGACGGCCTCCTGCAGCATGCGCTTCTCGTTGTTCACGATGATCTCGGGGGCGCCGAGATCGAGCAGGCGGCGCAGACGGTTGTTGCGGTTGATCACGCGACGGTACAGGTCGTTGAGATCGGAGGTCGCGAAGCGGCCGCCGTCGAGCTGCACCATGGGGCGCAGCTCCGGCGGGATCACCGGCACCACGTCGAGCACCATCGCGGCCGGGCTCGCACCCGTCTGCAGGAAGGAGTTGACGACCTTCAGGCGCTTGATGGCGCGGATCTTCTTCTGGCCCTTGCCCTCGGCGATCTGCTGGTGCAGCACGTCGCTCTCGGTCTGGAGGTCGAAGGCCTCCAGGCGCTTCTTGATCGCCTCGGCGCCCATGTGGGCCTCGAAGTAGTCGCCGTAGCGGTCCATGAGCTCCGCGAAGACCGCGTCCTCGGGCTTGAGGTCGCCGACCTTCAGGTTGCGGAAGTCCTCCCACACCCGCTGCAGCTGCGCGATCTCGTCGTCGAAGCCCTTCCGCAGGGAGGTCATCTCCTTCTCGGCGGACTGCTCGGCGCGGCGGCGCTGATCCGCCTTCGCGCCCTCGGCCTCGAGCGCGGCGAGATCCTGCTCGGCCTGCTGCTGGCGCTGCGCGATCGCGAGGTCGCGCTGCTGCTCCAGGCTGCCGATCTCGAGGCGCAGCTCGTTCTCGAGCTCGCCGAGATCCTCGTGGCGGCCCTCCTCGTCGACGTCGATCACCATGTAGGCGGCGAAGTAGATGACCTTCTCCAGGTCCTTCGGCGCCATGTCGAGCAGGTAGCCGAGACGGCTGGGCACGCCCTTGAAGTACCAGATGTGGGTCACGGGCGCGGCCAGCTCGATGTGGCCCATGCGCTCGCGGCGCACGCTCGACTTCGTCACCTCGACGCCGCAGCGCTCGCAGACGATGCCCTTGTAGCGCACGCGCTTGTACTTGCCGCAGGCGCACTCCCAGTCGCGGCTGGGGCCGAAGATCTGCTCGCCGAAGAGCCCGTCCTTCTCGGGCTTCAGCGTGCGGTAGTTGATGGTCTCGGGCTTCTTGACCTCGCCGAACGACCAGCTGCGAATGTCGTCAGCGGTCGCCAGACGGATCTGAAGCTCGTTGAAACTCGTACCCTCGAGCAATTTCTCTCCTTGGGGTGAAACTGAATTCTTGTGTGTCTCGGAGCCGGGGCCTCGTCGGAGGAGGCCCCGGTGGCTCAGATCTCGTCGATGGACGAGGTCTCGAAGCGGGTCGAGAGGTTGATGCCGAGCTCCTCCGCGGTGCGGTGGGCCTCGTCGTCGTTGTCGCGCAGGTTCACGGCCTGGCCGTCGGCGCCGAGCACCTCGACGTTCAGGCAGAGCGACTGCATCTCCTTCATGAGCACGCGGAACGACTCGGGCACGCCCGGCTCGGGGATGTTCTCTCCGCGCACGATGGCCTCGTAGACCTTCACGCGACCCAGGATGTCGTCCGACTTGACCGTGAGCAGCTCCTGCAGGGCGTAGGCGGCGCCGTAGGCCTCGAGGGCCCACACCTCCATCTCGCCGAAGCGCTGGCCGCCGAACTGCGCCTTGCCGCCCAGCGGCTGCTGGGTGATCATCGAGTACGGGCCGGTGGAGCGCGCGTGGATCTTGTCGTCGACCAGGTGGTGCAGCTTCAGGATGTACATGTAGCCGACCGACACCGGGTACGGGAACGGCTCGCCGGAGCGGCCGTCGAAGAGCTGCGTCTTGCCGCTCGAACCGATGAGCCGCTCGCCGTCGCGGGTGACGAGCGTCGAGTCGAGGAGACCGGCGATCTCCTCCTCGGAGGCGCCGTCGAACACCGGGGTCGCGACCTTGGTGTCGGGCGCGGCCTCGAAGGCGTCCTGCGGCAGTCGGCCGGCCCACTCGGGCTTGCCCTCGACCTTCCAGCCCTGCTTCGCGATCCACCCGAGGTGGGTCTCGAGCACCTGGCCGAAGTTCATGCGGCCCGGGATGCCCAGGGGGTTGAGGATCACGTCGACCGGGGTGCCGTCGGCGAGGAACGGCATGTCCTCGACCGGCAGGATCTTCGAGATGACGCCCTTGTTGCCGTGGCGGCCGGCGAGCTTGTCGCCCTCGGTGATCTTGCGCTTCTGGGCGATGTAGACCACGACGCGCTGGTTGACGCCCGAGCCGAGCTCGTCGTCGTTGTCGTTCTCCGCGTCGAACACCTTGACGGAGATCACGGTGCCCGAGACGCCGTGCGGCACCTTCAGCGAGGTGTCGCGCACCTCGCGGCTCTTCTCGTTGAAGATCGCGCGCAGCAGGCGCTCCTCGGCCGAGAGCTCGGTCTCGCCCTTCGGCGTGACCTTGCCGACGAGGATGTCGCCGGGGCGCACCTCGGCGCCGATGCGGATGATGCCGCGCTCGTCGAGGTCCTTCAGCGCCTCCATGCTGGCGTTGGGGAGGTCGCGGGTGATCTCCTCCTTGCCGAGCTTGGTGTCGCGGGCGTCGACGTCGTACTCCTCGATGTGGATCGACGAGAGCGTGTCGTCCTTCACCAGGTTCTGGCTCAGGATGATCGCGTCCTCGAAGTTGTGGCCCTCCCACGGCATGAACGCGACGAGCAGGTTCTTGCCGAGCGCGAGCTCGCCGTTCTCGGTCGCGGGGCCGTCGGCGATGACCTCGCCGGCCTCGATCCGCTCCCCCGCCTTCACGATGACGCGGTGGTTGTAGTTCGTGCCCTGGTTCGAGCGGTCGAACTTGCGCAGGTAGTAGCTCTTCGTGCCGCCCTCGTCGAGCTGCACGGTGACCACGTCGGCCGAGACGTCCTGCACCACGCCGGATCCCTCGGCGATGACCACGTCGCCGGCGTCGATGGCCGCGTAGCCCTCCATGCCGGTGCCGACGAGCGGCGACTCGCTGCGCACGAGCGGCACGGCCTGGCGCTGCATGTTCGCGCCCATGAGCGCGCGGTTCGCGTCGTCGTGCTCGAGGAACGGGATGAGCGAGGTCGCGACCGACACCATCTGGCGCGGCGACACGTCCATGTACTGCACGCGGCCCGCGTCGACGAGCTCCACCTCGGAGCCCCGGGGGCGCGCGAGCACCTGCTTCTCGGCGAACCTGCCGTCCTTGGTCAGCGGGGCGCCGGCCTGGGCGATGAGGTACTCGTCCTCCTCGTGCGCGGTCAGGTAGTCGACCTGATCGGTGACCTTGCCGTCGACCACGCGACGGTAGGGCGTCTCGATGAAGCCGAAGGCGTTGATGCGGGCGAAGGTCGCGAGGGCGCCGATCAGGCCGATGTTCGGGCCCTCAGGGGTCTCGATGGGGCACATGCGGCCGTAGTGCGAGGGGTGCACGTCGCGCACCTCGACGCCCGCACGGTCGCGGCTTAGGCCGCCGGGGCCGAGCGCGGAGAGGCGGCGCTTGTTGGTCAGGCCCGCGAGCGGGTTGTTCTGATCCATGAACTGCGACAGCTGCGAGGTGCCGAAGAACTCCT
>CALMSE010000010.1 GCA_937872275.1 uncultured Leucobacter sp.
TTGCGGAACATGAAGAAGATCAGCACGACGACGAGCGCCAGCATGACGATCATGATCGGGTCAAAAGCCACGGGGGTCCCTTTCCTTGGACATACAGCATCGCGCGTTCATACGCGACCAACCGTAACGACTATAGGGCATCGGGCAGGGGAACGCCCGTGTGCTCCCAGCCGAGGCGGGTGGCGACCCGGCCGCGCGGCGTGCGCGTGAGGAGCCCGGCGCGCACGAGGAAGGGCTCGACCACCGTCTCGATGGTCTCGGCCTCCTCCCCCACCGAGACCGCGAGCGTGGAGAGCCCGACGGGGCCGCCGGCGAAGCGCTCGACCACGGCGCGCAGCACCTCGCGGTCGAGCCGGTCGAGGCCGTGCCGATCCACGTCGTACAGGCTGAGGGCCGCGTGCACCGTCTCGGAGTCGCCCGGCCGGCCGTGCACGAGGCTGTAGTCGCGCACCCGCCTGAGCAGGCGGTTCGCGATGCGCGGGGTGCCCCGCGAACGGCCGGCGATCTCGGTGACGCCCGCCTCCGCGATCTCGAAGTCGAGGAGCACCGCGGCGCGGCGCACCACCTGGGCCAGCTCCGCATCGTCGTAGAACTCGAGATGGGCGGTGAAGCCGAACCGGTCGCGCAGCGGGTTCGGCAGGAGACCCGCCCGTGTGGTCGCGCCGACCAGGGTGAAGGGGGCCAGCTCGAGCGGGATCGAGGTGGCGCCCGCCCCCTTGCCCACCATGATGTCGATCTTGAAGTCCTCCATCGCGAGGTACAGCATCTCCTCGGCGCTTCGGGCCATGCGATGGATCTCGTCGATGAACAGCACCTCCCCCGGGGTCAGCGCGGAGAGCACCGCGGCGAGGTCGCCCGCGTGCTGGATCGCTGGGCCCGAGGTCTGGTGCAGGGGCTTGTCGAGCTCGGTCGCGACGATCATCGAGAGGGTCGTCTTGCCGAGCCCGGGCGGGCCGGCCAGCAGGATGTGGTCGGGCGTGCGCTGACGCATCTGCGCGGCGTCGAGCAGCAGCCGCATCTGCCTGCGGACCTTCGACTGGCCCACGAACTCGTCGAGCGAGCCCGGGCGCAGCGCGCCCTCGTAGTTCAGCTCGCCCAGCGCGCTCTGGGGGGAGAGCTCCCCCGTCATCGCGCGGCCCCCGTTCGGGCGGCGGATCGCGAACCGGCCCGCGGAGCCTGCATCAGGGCGAGGGCGGCGCGCAGCAGCCCGGCCTCGTCGTCGGAGGCGCCGGCCTCGAGCGCGCTCCGGACGGCCTCCGCGGCCTGCGCCTCCGCGTAGCCGAGGCCGACGAGGGCTGCGTTCACGTTGACGGTGGATCCGGCATCGCCCGCCTGCGGAGGCATCCCGCCGGCCGGCTCTCCCGGCGCCGCGAACATGCGCGGGTCGAGCTTGCCCGCCAGTTGCACGGCGATGAGCTTGGCCGTCTTGGGCCCGATCCCCGACACCTTGCGGAACGGCTTCTCGTCTTCGCCCGCGGCCGCCTGCGCGATCTGGGACGGCGTGAGCTCGGTGAGCACCCCGAGGGCGCTGCGCGGTCCGACGCCCGAGACGCCGAGCAGGATGCCGAAGACCTCGAGCTCGTCGGCGGTCGCGAAACCGTACAGGGTGAGCGAGTCCTCGCGCACGACGAGCGAGGTGTGCAGCGAGACCTCCTCGCCGGCATGCGCCGAGACGCGGGCGCCCGGCACCTCGACGCGGAGGCCGACCCCGCCGACGCCGACGACGAGCCAGCCGGCACCCGCGGAGAGCACCTCGCCGCGCACAGAAGCAATCACAGCATCACCCTACGGCGGACCGCCGGCATTCGCCCCCGCACACGCCGCCCGTTCGAACAAAACTACGAACGCTCGGGGGCTGCGAGCGGCGCGCGACCCGGGCGCGGGCTACGCCAGCGCCGATTCGCGCTGTCGCGACGCCCGCACCGCGCGGTTCACGGACGACACGATGGCCTTCAACGTCGCGCGCGTGGTGTCGGGATCGATGCCTACGCCCCACAGCCGCCTGCCGTCGACCTCGAGGTCGACGTAGGCCGCGGCCACCGCGTCTCCGCCGGCGCTCATCGCGTGCTCCACGTAGTCGAAGAGCGTCACGCGGTGCTCCCCGGCGTTCAGCCCGCGGATGAACGCGTCCACCGGACCGTTGCCGCGCGAGGTGAACTGGTGGTTGCCCTCGCCGTCGCGATAGTCGACCATCAGCTCGGTCACGCCGTCGCCCGCGCTCGTCGACACGGTGCGGAAGAGCTCGTAGCGCCCCCAGCGGTCGAAGGACGAGTCGGTGGTCGGCAGGTACTCGTCTTGGAAGATCCGCCAGATCTCGTCGCTCGACACCTCGCCGCCCTCGCTGTCGGTGACGCCCTGCACGACGGCGCTGAACTCGATCTGCAGCCGGCGCGGCAGATCCAGCGCGTGATCCGACTTCAGCAGGTAGGCGACCCCGCCCTTGCCCGACTGCGAGTTGACGCGGATGACCGCCTCGTAGCTGCGGCCCAGATCCTTCGGATCGACCGGCAGGTAGGGCACGGCCCACTCGAGCTCGTCGACCGCGACGCCCGCGGCCTCGGCGTCGGCCTCCATGCGCTCGAAGCCCTTCTTGATCGCGTCCTGGTGCGAGCCGGAGAACGCGGTGTAGACGAGGTCGCCGGCCCACGGGCTGCGCTCGGGGACCCGCAGCTGGTTGCAGTACTCGGCGGTGCGCCGCACCTCGTCGAGGCGCGAGAAGTCGATCTGGGGGTCGATCCCCTGCGTGAACAGGTTGATGCCCAGCGCGACCAGGTCGACGTTGCCGGTGCGCTCGCCGTTGCCGAAGAGGCAGCCCTCGATGCGATCCGCCCCCGCCATGTAGCCCAGCTCGGCCGCCGCCACCGCGGTGCCGCGATCGTTGTGCGGGTGCAGCGAGATGATCACGTTCTCGCGGTGGTTCAGGTGGCGCCCCATCCACTCGATCGAATCGGCGTAGACGTTCGGGGTCGACATCTCGACGGTCGCGGGCAGGTTCAGGATGACCTTGCGCTCGGGCGTCGGCTGGAAGATCTCGAGCACGTCGTTGCAGACCTCGACCGCGTACTCGAGCTCGGTACCGGTGTACGACTCGGGCGAGTACTCGTAGTAGATCTCGGTGCCCGCGCAGATCGACTCGCTCGCCTTGCACAGCCGCGCGCCGTCGAGGGCGATCTGCTTGATGCCGGCCTGGTCCTCGCGGAACACGACGTCGCGCTGCAGCACGCTCGTGGAGTTGTACAGGTGCACGATCGCCTGCTTGGCTCCGATGAGCGATTCGTAGGTGCGCGTGATCAGATGCTCGCGCGCCTGGGTCAGCACCTGGATCGTCACGTCGTCCGGGATCGCATCGTCCTCGATGAGGTGGCGAACGAAGTCGAAGTCGGTCTGGCTGGCGCTCGGGAAGCCGACCTCGATCTCCTTGTAGCCCATCTTCACCAGCAGGTCGAACATGATCCGCTTGCGCTCGGGGCTCATCGGGTCGATGAGCGCCTGGTTGCCGTCGCGCAGATCGACCGCGCACCAGCGGGGCGCCTGGGTGATCTTCACGTCGGGCCAGGTGCGATCGGGCAGATCCACCTTGATGATCTCGTGATACGGACGGTACCGGTGGATCGGCATGGCCGACGGCTGCTGCGTGTTCTTCATGATCTCGTCTTCTCTCGCTCTGGATTCAGCTCGGCCAACGCGAACACCGCGACGAGGGAGGCCTGGGATCTAGGACTCGTCGCGGCGGCTAAGGAGAAGCGAGCGGAACAGCACGGAAGCAGTTTAGCACGGCCGGGTCGGTGAGCCCTCCGCTGGAGGGGCGGCGCGGGCGGTCGGTACCCTGTCGGTATGCGGAGGATCACGAGGTCGCTGGCACTCGGGCTCGGGCTCG
>CALMSE010000011.1 GCA_937872275.1 uncultured Leucobacter sp.
GGGCGATCTCGGCACCCGCGAAGCCCTCCGCCCACACGACCCGGCCCATGAGGCCCGCGGGCATCGCGGCCGCGCTCACACGCGCCCCGATGCCGAGATCGCGGAAGATCTCCATCGTGCGCTGGTTGATGATGTGCGCGCGCGGCGAGTTCGCGAGGCCCGGGTAGCGGCTGATCGCCGTCACCTGCGCCCCGTCGCGCGCGAGCAGAGCGGCGCAGGCGAGGCCGGTCGGGCCCGCTCCTACCACGAAGACATCGGTTTCGAGCGTGCGCATGCGTCTCCTGTCCAGGGGGAAGAGGGGATGAGGATCAGGCTTCGCCATCGGCGCGCTGACGCAGTCTGGCGCGCGATCCGCCCGTGTAGATGGCCGAGACGATCGTGTCGGGCGTGATGCCCTCCGTGAGCTCCTGGCGCAGTTCGCCGCCCCCGAACACGAGCACGCGATCGCACAGCAGCGCGAGCTCGTTCTCGTCCGATCCCGAGACCAGCACGGCGGCGCCCGCCTTCGCCGCGCTTCGTACGGCCTCGACGATCGTGTGGCGGGCCCCCACGTCGACGGCCTGCGTCGGCTCGTGCAGCAGGAAGAGCTGCGGACTCATGGAGAGCCACTTGGCGAGCACGACCTTCTGGGCGTTGCCGCCGCTCAGCGAGCCCACGATCATGTCGGGCCGCGGCGGCCGGACATCGAGCCGTGCGATCCAGTCCTCGACCAGCCGGCGCTCGGCCTTCGCGGAGAAGGGGAGCAGCTGCCGCGGCGAACGGCAGCTCTGGGGGAAGGCCGCGTTCTCGACGATGGTCATGCCCATCGCGAGACCGGCGTGCTCGCGGCCCTCGGGCACGAGCACCACCCCGGCGTCGATGGCGCGCGCCGGGGTGAGCCCGGGCAGCGCGATCTCGCGCCCCGCGAGCGAGAGCGTGCCCGCCTCGGCCGCGGTGGCGCCCGAGAGCAGATAGGGCACGTCGTCGAAGCCGGAGCCGGCGAGGCCGGTGATCCCGAGCACCTCGCCCGGATGCAGCTCGAACGACACGCCGTGCACGTCGAGGCCGGTCAGCTCCCGGACCGTGACGGGCTCCGCCCCCGCGGGGATGCGCGCGACGTTCTGCTGCCGGAGACCCTCGAGGTTGCGGCCGAGCATCAGCTTCGTGAGATCGGCCTCGTTCATGCCCGCGACCTCGCGGCCCCGCTCGACCACGCGGCCGTCGCGCAGCACCGTGACGCGGTCGGCGGCGTCGACGACCTCCTCCAGGCGATGGGTGATCATGAGGATCGCGGTGCCGGTGGCGACGATCTCGTCGCAGATCTCGAAGAAGTGCTCGAGCGAACGGCGCCCGAGCGCCCGCGTCGACTCGTCGAAGATGATGAGGCCCGTGCCGGGGCGCGCGTCTTGCACGGCCCGGGCGATGGCCACTGTGGCCCGCTCCTCCTCGCGGAGCGAGCCCACGGGCGCGTCGAGGGGGATCCGCCGCCCCAGGCGCTCGAAGACCTCGCGCGTGGCCTCGCGCTCGTCGTTCCAATCGATCTTGCGCCAGAGCCCATGGCCGCGCATGCGGCCGACGCGCACGTTCTCGATGACGCTCATGCCGTCGACGAGCCCGAGGCTCTGGTGCACGACGGCGACGCCGCGCTCCATGGCCTCGGCCGGCCGCACGGGAAGGTGCAGCTCGTGGCCGTCGACCGCGACGCGGGTACCGGGGTCGGGCGTGTACAGGCCCGTGAGCACCTTCGCGAGGGTCGACTTGCCCGATCCGTTCTGTCCGATGAGGGCGTGGATCTCGCCGGGCCGCACATCGATCGCGACGTCGCGCAGCACGCGGTTGCTGCCGAAGGTCACCCAGAGGTCGTCGACCTCCAGGCGCGGTGAGGCCGCAGGGGCGGGCGAGAGCGCCCGCCCCTGCGGCTCCGGTGACGTGGCTGGCGTCACGCCGCACCCCACAGCTTCTTGAAGTCGGCCGGGAAGGTGGTCGGTCCGTACCATTCGCCCGAGGCCTCGGCCTCCTCGGTCAGCGTCACATCGCCGATGTTGTCGGCGGTGAAGAGGCGGGTCGGGATGACGTAGTCGAACACCTCCTGGCCGTTCGCCATGCGCAGCGCGGTGTCGATGAGCGCCCACGCGCCGAAGGTCGCGGACTGGCCCGAGGCCGCGGCCACCTGGCCGCCGGAGACCGCCTGCAGCGCGCCGAGCGTCGAGGCACCCGTGCCCACCTGCTGGCCGCCCTCGGCGGCGACGGGGATCACGACGGGCAGGTACTGGGCGAACTGGGTGTGGATGTACTGGATGTTCGGATCCTGCAGCAGCTTCGAGCCGAGATCGGAGGCGACCTGGCCGAAGTTGGCCGAGGAGACGTCGAGCATGGTGATGGTGCAGTCGGGGCAGTCGGCCTCGACCTCGGGCAGACCGTTCTCGACGAAGGTCTGCTGGATCGGGCCGTCCTTGCTCAGCAGCACGAGCTGGTTGCCGGTGCCGCCCGAGTCGAGCGAGATCCACGACGCCACCTCGACGAACATGTCCTTGCCGGGCGCCTTCACGTAGCCGAGCGTGTCGCTCGCCGGGAAGTCGTCCAGGATGTCCTGATTGCTGCTGATGACGTTGATGCCGGCGGCCTGCGCGGCCATCGCGGAGTTCGCCGCCATGCCGATGAAGAAGCCGTCGAGGATGATCGTGCTGGTGGAGGCGTCGTTCACCGCGCCGTCGATGCACTGGCTGATCGTCGAGGGCGTGCCGTCGCCGTTGCAGACCTGGAGCTTCGCGCCGACGGCGGCCGTGGACTCCTCGAGCACCTTCGCGGTGAGGGCGAACTGGGGCGCCTGGATGGTGATCGGGATGTAGTAGACGGTGGTGCCGTCGAGAGCCTCGCCATCGGCGACCGCCTCGGTCGGCAGGTCGTAGGAGTCGAGCGGCTGAAGGAAGCCCGCCACCTTCGTCTCGAGGGCCGAGGCGCCGGAGTCGGCACCGCCGGCATCGGCGTCGTCGCTCGGAGCGGCTTCGCCGCCGCCCGAGCAGCCGGCGAGCACGAGCGCGGCCGCGGCCGTGCCGGCGAGGGCGAGAGCGCGCAGGCGTGCGCCCCGCGATGCGAATCGGGTGTTCATTGGGTTTCTCCTTCGTGACTGCATTGGCAAACGATTCGGATGAGGTTCAGGGGTTGGGGGAGGAGGTGAATGCGGAGGTGCGCTCAGCGCGCCCGCCGGTGGAGCAGGGTGCTGATCGTCACCGCGACGACGAGCACGCCGCCGTAGAAGACGTTCTGCACCCAGCCGGCGGCGCCGAGCATCTGCAGCCCGATGACGCCGGTGGAGAGGAAGAAGATGGCGATGACGGTGCCGATCGGGTTGAAGCGCCCGGGCTGCAGGATCGCGGAGCCGAGGAAGGTCGCGGCGAAGATCGGCAGCAGGTACATCTGCGAGACGGTGGCGTCGAAGCCTCCGGTGGCCGCCGCGGTGAGCACGCCGCCGAGGCCGGCGATGAGGCCTGCGACGGTGAAGGCGCCGAAGCGGATCCGGGTGACCCGCACGCCCGCGAGGCGGCTGACCTCGCGGTTCTCGCCGACGAAGCGCATGTTCCGCCCGAGCGGGGTGAATCGCAGGATGTAGGCGAAGACGAGCATCAGGGCGACGCCGTAGAAGAAGCCGATGGACAGCCCGCCGACCTTGAAGAGGGCGATCTGCGCGAAGTCCTGGGGGAGCCCGAAGATCGTGGCCATGTTCGTCATCCACAGCGCGATGCCGAGGAGGAAGGTGCCCATGCCGAGGGTGACGACGATGGTGTTCACCCCGAGTCTCACGACCAGCCAGGCGTTGACCGCGCCCACGGCGGTCGAGATGAGGATCGCCACGAGGGCCGCGATCCACACGTTCCAGTGCTGGTTCACCGTGAGCACCGAGACTGTGACGGCCGCGAGGCCGAAGTTCGAGGCGATCGACATGTCGACGAACTCGCCGACGATGATGGTGCACAGCAGCGCGGCCGTGAGGAAGAGCAGCGCGGTGTTCTGCTGGCTGCCGAAGATGGTGCGGAAGGTGCCGGCGGTGAGGAAGGTGTTCGGCACGAGCGCGCCGTAGAGCACGACGAGCAGCACCCAGATGCCGATGATGGCGTATCTCGAGCTGAAGGAGCCCAGACGCGAGCGGAACGACCTCCGCTCCGGATCGGTGCTGATCACACCCGTGTATTCGTCGGTTGCGGCCCTGGTGTCGGCCATGTGGTCGTTCTCCCGTCTGCTCTCGCTGCGCTGCGATGGCTCCCGCGTCGGCCGCGGATGCCGGTCCCGACTCGGCCCGCGCGGGGCGAGTCAAGGATCATGTGCGAAATCATATGAAACATCGTGAATGAAGATCAAGCAGTCGAGGTAACGATTGCGCGCACCCCGCCTGCGCCGCCCTCCGGATCCTTGCGCCACCGGCTGTCGCGAGAGTCGTCAGGGCGTCAAGCGACTTTGGCATAACAATATTATAAATCAAAATACGGCTGCGCGAAAGCGTCGCCTCGCCGGGCTCAGCGGAGTGCGCGCCCCCGCCACTCCGACGGAGTCTCGGCGTAGACCGCCCGGAAGCTCCGAGTGAAGTGCGCCTGGTCGGCGAAGCCGGAGTCGGCGGCGATGCGGCCGATGCTCAGCGCCGCGAGCGTGGGATCCGCCAGCGCCTGCCGCGCCGACTCGAGGCGTCGCAGGCGGATCCACTCCGAGAGCGTCGTGCCGCGCTCCTGGAAGAGCGACTGCACGTAGCGGGGCGACATGTCGTTGTCACCGGCGATGCGGCGCAGCTCGAGCGGTTCCGCGAGGTGCCCGGCGATGTACTCGACGACGCGCAGGAACGCCGGGCGCGATCGATCGCCCGCCGCCTCGAGATCGAGCTCGCCGAGCAGCACCGTGGTGAAGAGGGAGACGATGTCGCGCAGGATGCGCGTGCCGCTCTGCCCGGTCAGCAGCGCGGGATCCGTGAGCACCTGCTGCGCGAAGGGCACCGCGAAGCGCGCGAGCCCGCGCTCGGCGGCGAACGCGTGACCGATGAGCGGGGCGAGGGTCGCCGGCGTCACGTCGACCGCGTGGAAGGGCGCCCGCAGCGTGAGCATGGTGAGCGGACCCTCGAGCTCCCAACGATAGGGCACCTCGGAGGTCCAGTAGCCGATGTCCCCGGGGGAGAGGACGAGCGGATCGAGGCCGCCCTCGGGCGTCCAGACGCCCCGGCCGCGCAACTGCACCCAGAAGATGTGCCGCTTCGGCGTGCGGGCGACGTGCTCCGGCGTGCGCGTGACCACGTGCCGCTCGGCCTCGATCTCGATGAGGTCGAGCTGCGTGCGGTCGAGCTCGCCGCGGATGAGGCCGCCCGCCGCCGGGTGCGAGGCGAGCGGATCGGCGGCCGCGGCGCGCGTGGCGAAGCGGCCCCAGTCGCGAAGCTCGTCTCCGAACCCGCTGCCCATCGTGAAGCGCTCAGCCATCTCCGCCCCATCGTTCGAGCCCCGTCCGCCGGGTACCGACTCTACTCCGACGCCGAAGGGGCGGCGCGGGTGCTCCATTAGGCTGGAACGGCTCGCGCGAGTGGCGGAATCGGCAGACGCGCTGGATTTAGGTTCCAGTGTCCTCGGACGTGGGGGTTCAAGTCCCCCCTCGCGCACG
>CALMSE010000012.1 GCA_937872275.1 uncultured Leucobacter sp.
GCCCGGCCCCACTGAGCCCGGCCCCACTCTGCGCTGCTCCTCTGAGCCCCGCCCCACTCCGCCCGGCTCCCTTCCCTCCCCGCCCCACTCCCCGCGGAGAGACGACGAAAAGTTCGAACGGATACGAAGAATCCGGGATTCATCGTCGCCCTTGGCGCTTTTCGGATCCGCTCGCGGGATTGGGGGGGATACAGGACGCAGGGTGGGTGGAGACGTTCAGGCCGGGTGGCGGCGCTCAGCGCGGGTGGCGGCGCTCAGGGCTCAGGCGACGCGCGCGCCCTTCCGCCAGACGGCCGCGGCGAGCAGCATGCCCGGGCGGTACGCCAGATGGGTCGCCGAGGGGGCCTCGAGCAGCTGCAGATCGGCGCGGGCGCCGGGGCGGATCACGCCGACCGCGGGCTGCCGGGCGCCCCGCGGGTCGAACCAGC
Organism: uncultured Leucobacter sp.; assembly: GCA_937872275.1. GTDB lineage: Bacteria > Actinomycetota > Actinomycetes > Actinomycetales > Microbacteriaceae > Leucobacter. Next base: position 429 of record CALMSE010000012.1, read on the forward strand.
CGTCCTCGTGCATACCGAGCGCGATCGCGCCGCCGAGCGTCGCCGCGCGCACCGCCTCCACCACCGAGAGCCCCATCTGCAGCACCGCTGTCGCGACGCAGAACGCCATCGAGCTCGTGTACGAGGTGCCGGGGTTGCAGTTCGAGGCGATCGCGAGCACCGCGCCGGCGTCGAGCAGCCGCCGTGCCGGGGCGAAGGGCATGCGCGTCGACAGATCGCAGGCCGGCAGCACGGTCGCGACCGTGCCGCGCGGGCCGGATCCGCCTCCCCACCCCGCCCACGACCCCGCGAGGGCCTCGACATCGGCGTCGTCGAGGAAGCCGAGGTGATCGACGCTGAGCGCCCCGTGCGCGACCGCGAGGCGCGCCCCAGGGCCCGGGCCGAGCTGATTGCCGTGCACGCGGGTCGCGAGTCCCGCGCGGGCGGCGGCATCGAGCACCCGGCGCGACGAGGCCTCGTCGAAGGCGCCCGCCTCGCAGAACACGTCGACCGCACTCGCGTACGGTGCGACGGCGTCGAGCATGGGCCCGGTGACGAGGTCGAGGTACGCGCCCGGATCCTCCCCCGCCGGCACCACATGCGCCCCGAGGAATGTGACCGCGTCCACGTGCTCGCCCGCGATGCGCGCGGCCCGCGCCTCGTCGGCGACGGTGAGCCCGTACCCGGTCTTGGTCTCGAGCGCGGTCGTGCCGCCGCGACGGGCCTCGGCGACGAGACGCGCCAGATTCGCCTCGAGGTCGGCGTCGGACGCCGCCCGGGTGGCCTCCACCGTCACGTTGATTCCGCCCGCGGCATACGGCTCACCGGCCATGCGGGCCTCGAACTCGGCCGTGCGGTCGCCGGCGAAGACGAGGTGGGTGTGGGAGTCGACCCAGCCGGGCAGCACCGCGCGGCCGGCCGCGGCGAAGCGCTCGTCGACCGCGGGGGCGGCTGCGGCTGGCCCCACCCAGGCGATCCGCTCCCCCTCGACCACGATCGCGGCGTCGCGCAGGCGGCCGCCATCCCCCACCGCATCGTCGTTCGTGGTCAGTTCGCCGATGTCGTCGATGAGCAGCGCGGTCATGGCGTCCATCTCACCATGCCCGGTCGGTGTTGCGGATCACCGGCTCCATCGGCACCCGCACCCCGCGCTCGCGAGCGACGTCGACGGCCCGCTCGTAGCCGGCGTCGACGTGGCGGATCACGCCCATGCCCGGGTCGTTCGTCAGCAGCCGAGAGAGCTTCTCCGCCGCGAGCGGGGTGCCGTCGGCCACTGACACCTGACCCGAGTGGATCGAGCGGCCGATGCCGACCCCGCCGCCGTGGTGCAGCGACACCCACGTCGCACCCGAGGCCGTCGCGGTGAGCGCATTGAGCAGGGGCCAGTCGGCGATCGCGTCGGAGCCGTCGGCCATCGCCTCGGTCTCGCGGTAGGGCGAGGCGACCGAGCCCGAGTCGAGGTGGTCGCGGCCGATCACGATCGGCGCGGAGACGGCGCCCGAGGCGACGAGCTCGTTGAAGCGCACCGCGGCCTTCGCGCGTTCGCCGTAGCCGAGCCAGCAGATGCGGGCGGGCAGCCCTTCGAACTCGACCCGCTCCTGCGCGGCGCGGATCCACCGGTGCAGGTGCTCGTTCTCGGGAAAGAGCTCCAGGATCGCCTCGTCGGTCACTCGGATGTCCTCCGGGTCGCCCGAGAGCGCCGCCCAGCGGAACGGGCCGAGCCCCTCGCAGAAGAGCGGTCGGATGTAGGCCGGCACGAAGCCCGGGAACGCGAAGGCGCGCTCGTAGCCGCCCTGTCGGGCCTCATCCCGGATCGAGTTGCCGTAGTCGAAGACCTCGGCCCCCGCGTCCTGGAACTCGACCATCGCCTGCACCTGCACCGCCATCGAGGCCCGGGCGTCGGTCGTGAAGCCCTCGGGATCGGCCTCGGCGCGGGAGCGCCACTCCTCGACGGTGTAGCCGCTCGGCAGGTACGACAGCGGATCGTGCGCCGAGGTCTGATCGGTGACGACGTCGATGACGACCTCACCGGCTCGGTGGCGGCGCAGGATCTCGGGGAACACCTCCGAGGCGTTGCCCACGAGGCCGACCGACCAGCCGCGTCGCTCGTCCTTCGCCGCCTGCACGCGGGCGAGCGCCTCGTCGAGATCGGTGACGACCTCGTCGAGGTAGCGCTTGCCGGCGCGGCGGCGCAGACGCGTCTCGTCGACGTCGACGACGAGACAGGCGCCGTCGTTGAGCGTGACCGCGAGGGGCTGCGCGCCGCCCATGCCGCCGCAGCCGCCGGTCAGGGTGATGGTACCGGCGAGGGATCCGTCGAAGCGCTTGCGGGCGACCGCCGCGAACGTCTCGAAGGTGCCCTGCAGGATGCCCTGGGTGCCGATGTAGATCCAGGATCCCGCCGTCATCTGACCGTACATGATGAGGCCCTCGGCCTCGAGCCTGCGGAACTCGGGCCAGTTCGCCCAGTCGCCCACCAGGTTCGAGTTGGCGATGAGCACGCGCGGCGCCCAGACGTTCGTGCGGAAGACGCCGACGGGCTTGCCCGACTGCACGAGCAGCGTCTCGTCGTCCTCGAGGTCGCGCAGGGTGTCGACGATGGCGTCGAAGGCGCCCCAGGAGCGGGCCGCGCGGCCCGTGCCGCCGTAGACGACGAGGTCGTCGGGGCGCTCGGCGACCTCGGGGTCGAGGTTGTTCATGAGCATGCGCAGCGGGGCCTCGGTCTGCCAGCTCTTGGCCGAGATCTCGGTGCCGCGCGGGGCGCGGACGGGGCGGGCGCCGGGAAGTGCCATGGTGGGGCCTTTCATCGAGGGGTCGGATCGAGCTCGCGCAGCAGCGCGAGGACGGGAGCGCGATCGAGCGCGATGCGCTCGATTCATGCCGTTCCGTCCCATCCCACCTCCCCGCGGGCCGCGCGGCAACGCCCGCTCGCCCGCGCCTGTCCGGGATGCCGGACGAGGCGCTTCCCGGCTCGCTCCCGCTACGCTGGGCGCGTGATCCACTCCCCATCGAAGGCCCGGCTGCGCTGGGAGATCGCGATCGTGCTCGCGCTCTCCTTCGGCGCCTCGGCCGTGTACGCGATCGTCGCCATCGCCGAACGGCTCACCCGCGAGGCCGCGCTCGCGGAGCAGACCGCGACGATCAACCGCTCGCTCGCCGAGCGCCCGGTCTTCGACCTGATCTACCAGCTGCTCGCCTTCGCCTTCGGCCTCGCCCCGGTCGCGCTCGTGATCTTCCTGCTCTGGCGGAGCAGACCCCCGCACCTGGGTCGGCTGGGGCTCGGTCGACCCGCCGCCGCGAAGCCGCGATGGTGGATCGGCGAGACCGGGTGGGGCTTCGTGCTCGCGGCCGCGATCGGCATTCCCGGGATCGGCCTGTACCTCGCGAGCCGGGCCATCGGCATCAACGTCACCGTGGTGCCCACCGCGCTCGACGCCTACTGGTGGACCGTGCCCGTACTCGTGCTGAGCGCACTGCGCGCCGCGCTCGGCGAGGAGCTCATCGTGGTCGCCTACCTCTTCGACCGGCTGCGCCGCCTCGGCGTCGGCCCGGTGGCGACCGTGGTCTCGAGTGCGCTGCTGCGCGGCGCCTACCATCTGTACCAGGGCTTCGGCGGCTTCATCGGCAACGTGGCGATGGGGCTCGTCTTCGGCTGGGCCTACCACCGCTGGGGCAGGTCGCTGCCGCTCATCGTCGCGCACTGGGTGCTCGACATCGTGAGCTTCGTCGGCTACGCGCTCGCCCTGATGTGGTGGCCGGCGTTGTTCGGACCGCCGGCCTGAGCGCCGCGAAGCCTCACAGCGGCCTGGCCGACTTCGCCATCGCATCCATGAGACCCCAGAGCTCGTCGTAGAGGGCGGGGGCGGCCTCGCAGCGCTCGGCGGGCTTGTAGACCTCGAAGGTGCTGTCGTCGACCCGTGTCATGCCCCACTCCTTCGAGCAGGAGGCGGGCAGGGAGTCGATCAGCGAGCTCGCGAGCACGAGGTTCACGCCGTCGGGGATCGAGTAGCTGACCGTCAGTCCGAGGCGCTGCGAGAGGTCGACCTGGATCCCCCACTGCGCCACGGGCATGTTCATGGTGGGGCCGACCTCGACCTCGGGCACGGCGGTCGGCGGAGTGCGTGTCGGCTGCGTCGACTCGCCGGGGTCGTCCGGGTCGTCGGACTCCCCCGGAGTGCTCGGCTGCGTCTGCTGCGACTCGGTCGTGGGCGCCGCGGTCGGCGCGGGCTCGGAGCCGCCGCCGCTCAGCGAGCCGACGATGAGGATCGCGACGACGAGCGCGATCACGGCGCCCGCTCCGACGATGATCCAGGGGACGAAACGGGAGGTGCGCCGCTCCCCGCCCGTCACCGAGATCTTCTCGTAGTCGTCGTCGATCCCGGGGAAGGGGGCGGTCGGGGGGCCGATCTGCATCGAGGCGGCGGATCCCGCCGAGATCGGCACCGTCGGGGCCGCGACCGGCGCGGCGACGGGCTCCGCGGCG
>CALMSE010000013.1 GCA_937872275.1 uncultured Leucobacter sp.
CCCCGGCACGACAGGGATCCCCGACACGCCGGAGACCCGTGGCGACGGCGCGCGATCGGCCCATGCGCGAGCGGATGCTAGACTTATCCGCTGTACTTCGGCGAGGGGCGCGCAGGCGCCCGTGATCGACGCGGGTGAGCCTCATTGCGGGCCCTTCTGACGCGCCACATCGGCGAGACATTCAACACAGGCGGGCCGTCCCGCCCCGTTGGGCGCGAGCCCGCAAGGAGAACCACCATGAGCGAACAGTTCCAGCTCGAGGGCCTCGCCCGAGAGAGCTTCGGCAAGGGTGCGGCGCGCAAGCTCCGCGCCGCCGGCCGGACGCCGGTCGTCGTCTACGGCCACGGCACCGACCCGGTGCACCTCTCGGTCGACGCCCACGCGCTCGGCCTCATCGTGCGCCACGCGAACGCGCTCATCGAGCTCGCGATCGGCGGCGAGAAGCAGCTCGTGCTCGTGAAGGACGTGCAGAAGGACCCGGTGCGCCAGATCATCGAGCACGTCGACCTCGTCATCGTGAACCAGGGCGAGACCGTTCACGTCGAGGTGCCGATCCACGTCGTCGGCACCCCATTCTCGGGCACCAACGCGCTGCAGGAGCTCAACACCCTGCGTCTCGACGTCCCGGCCACCAAGATCCGCGAGTTCGTCGAGGTCGACGTCGAGGGGCTCGAGGCCGGCACCCAGATCCTCGCCGGCCAGATCGCGCTCGAGAGCGACGAGACGCTGCTCGACGACCCCGAGCACCTCGTGGTGCACGTCGTCGCCCCGCGCGGCTCGTCCTCCGACGCCGAGGCCGAGGAAGCCGCGGAGTAGTCTCCTCGGATCGACCCCGCCCGGCGACGATCGCGTCGCCCGGCGGGGTTCTTCGTCGAATCGATGGCGGATCCGCCCCTCGATTCCGATCTCGGAGCCTCGGCGCGGACGGCGGCGGATGATTCGACAGGGGGAACGGCGGATGGTGTTCTGGCGCAGACGCCGGCGGGCGAACGAGACGCAGGAGAGGGGCGAGGCGATGGGCGACGCATGGCTGGTCGTCGGGCTCGGCAACCCGGGTCCGAAGTACGAGACCACGCGGCACAACGTCGGGCAGATGGCCCTCGACGTGCTCGCGGAGCGCATCGGCGCGCGCTTCGCCGCGCACAAGACGAATACGCGGGTGGCCGAGGGCTTGCTCCGACCGGGGGGTCCCAAGGTGATCCTCGCGAAGTCGAACGGATACATGAACACCTCCGGCGGGCCGGTGAGCGCGCTCGCCAAGTACTTCGACGTGGCGGCGGATCGCGTCATCGTGCTGCACGACGAGCTCGACCTGCCCTTCGACTCGGTGAAGCTCAAGCAGGGCGGCGGCCACGGCGGTCACAACGGCCTGCGCGACATCGCGAAGGCGCTCGGCACCCCCGAGTTCCTCCGCGTGCGCATCGGCATCGGCCGGCCGCCCGGCCGGCAGGATCCGGCCGACTTCGTGCTGAAGCCGTTCGGCGCGGGCGAGCGCGCGGCGCTCGGCGTGCTGCTCGAAGACGCCGCCGATGCGGTCGATTCGCTCGCGACCGAGGGGCTCACCGCGGCCCAGCAGCGCTTCCACGGGCGGTCGAGATGACGCTCGGGGGCGTCGACCGCCTGCTCGAGGCATCCGAGTCCTTCGCGCGTGCGCTCGACGCCGCCGCGCTCGACACCGATTACTCGGCGGCGGAGGGGATCCGTGCGGCGCTCATCTCGGGCCTGCTCCGGCGCCGCCGCCGGCAGGGCGATCGAGGCGCGCTGCTGCTGATCGCGGCGACGAGCCGCGAGGCCGACGCGCTGCGCAGCGCGCTCGCCTCCCTCGTGCCGGAGGCCGAGACCGTGGAGTTCCCGGCCTGGGAGACCCTGCCGCACGAGCGGCTGAGCCCCAGCGCCGAGACCGTCGGGCGGCGCGCGGTCGCGCTGCGCATGCTGCGGGAGCATACGGGGGAGCGCCCGCTGATCTTCGTGGCCTCGGTGCGCGCGGTGCTGCAGCCGGTGTCCCCGCACGCCGCGCAGGCGACTCCGCTGGTGCTGCGGGCGAACGCGGAGTCCGCCGGGCTCGAGGCGGTCGCGCGCGAGCTCGTCGCCCGCGCGTACACCCGCGTCGACATGGTGACGAGGAGGGGCGAGTTCGCCGTGCGCGGCGGCATCCTCGACGTCTTCCCGCCCGAGGCGGCCCACGCCGTGCGCATCGACTTCTTCGGGGACGACGTCGACCAGGTGCGGCACTTCTCGGTCTCCGACCAGCGCAGCGCCGGCGATCCGCTGCCCCTCGTGGAGCTGTGGCCCGCACGGGAGCTGCTGCTCACCGACGAGGTGCGGGAGCGGGCGGCCGAGCTGCTGCCGCGCTTCCCCGCGCTCTCCGGGATCCTCGAGAAGATGAGCAGCGGGATCCCCGTCGAGGGAATGGAGAGCCTGCTCCCGTTGCTCGTCCCGGGCTTGCAGCCCGTCACCGCGCTGCTCCCCGAGGGCGGGGCGGTCGTCGTGGTCTCGCCCGAGCGCATCGCCGGCCGCGCGGTGAGCCTCGCGGAGACCAACCGCGAGTTCCTCGAAGCCGCCTGGCAGGCCGCGACGGCCGGTGCCGACGCGCCGGTTCCGGTCGACGACAGCGGCATGCTGTCGATGGCCGAGCTGCGCGCGGCCTCCCACGGTCGCCCGTGGTGGACGGTGTCGGGGTTCACCCACGACGACGAGGAGACCGGAAGCGACGGAGCGCCGGCTTCCGGCGGGCCCGCGACGGTCGCCGTCCACGGCGGACCCTTCCCGCGCCCGGCGGCCACCGCGGATGCGACCGGCTCCGCGATCCGGGTGATCGGGGAGCGCCTGCGCGACGGCTGGCACGCCGTCGTCACAGCGCAGGGCGCGGGGCTCGTGGAGCGCGCCCGGGACGTGCTCGCCGAGGCCGGCGCGGCGGCCCGCATCGTCGACGAGCTGCCCGAGGCGCTGGAGGACGGGATCGTCTACCTGGTCGCGGGCACCGCCTGGTCGGGGTTCGAGAGCGCCGAGGCCAAGTTGCTGCTCGCGACCGAGGCCGAGTTCTTCGGCCGCGCGGTGAGCTCGCAGGCCGCGAGCGGGCAGAGGCTCGCGCGCCGCCGCGGCAAGAACGTCGTCGACCCGCTGAAGCTCGTCGCGGGCGACTACGTGGTGCACGAGACGCACGGCATCGGACGCTTCGTGGAGCTGACGCAGCGCATGGTGCCCACGGGCCTGGGCAGGGATGCCGGCAAGGCGCTGCGCGAGTACCTGGTGCTCGAGTACGCGTCCTCGAAGCGCGGCATGCCGAAGGACAAGCTCTACGTGCCCACCGACCAGCTCGACCAGCTCTCGCGCTACGTCGGCGGCGAGTCCCCGGCGCTCTCGAAGATGGGCGGGGGCGACTGGGCGGCGGCGAAGAAGAAGGCGCGGAAGGCCGTCCGCGACATCGCCGTCGAGCTCGTGAAGCTCTACTCCGCACGCGTCGCCTCGAGGGGTCACGCCTTCTCGCCGGACACCCCGTGGCAGCACGAGCTCGAGGAGGCCTTCCCCTACGCCGAGACCGTCGACCAGCTCACCACGATCGACGAGGTGAAGCGCGACATGGAGCGGCCGACCCCGATGGACCGCCTGCTCGCCGGAGACGTCGGCTTCGGCAAGACCGAGGTCGCCGTGCGCGCCGCGTTCAAGGCCGTGCAGGACGGCAAGCAGGTCGCGATGCTCGTGCCCACGACCCTGCTCGTGAACCAGCACCTCGAGACCTTCCAGAACCGCTTCGCGGGCTTCCCCGTGACCCTCCGGCCGCTCAGCCGCTTTCAGAGCGACAAGGAGGCGAGGGACACGATCGAGGGGCTCGCCGCGGGCACCGTCGACGTGGTCATCGGCACCCACCGGCTGCTCGCCGACGGCGTGCACTACAAGGACCTGGGCCTCCTCATCATCGACGAGGAGCAGCGCTTCGGCGTCGAGCACAAGGACGCGCTGAAGAAGCTGAAGACCGGCGTCGACATCCTCGCGATGAGCGCGACCCCGATCCCGCGCACGCTCGAGATGGCGGTGACCGGCATCCGCGAGATGTCGACGCTCGCAACGCCGCCGGAGGACCGGCACCCGATCCTCACCTTCGTCGGCCCGCGCAGCGACAAGCAGATCGCCGCGGCGATCCGCCGCGAGATGCTGCGCGAGGGCCAGGTGTTCTTCGTGCACAACCGGGTGCAGTCGATCGGGCGCGTCGCCGCGCAGATCTCGGAGCTCGTGCCCGAGGCGCGCATCGCCGTCGCGCACGGCAGGCTCGGCGAGCACCAGCTCGAGCAGGTCGTGCAGGACTTCTGGGAGCGCAAGTTCGACGTGCTCGTCTCGACCACGATCATCGAGACCGGCCTCGACATCGCGAACGCCAACACGATCATCATCGACCAGGCCGACAAGTACGGGCTGAGCCAGCTGCACCAGCTGCGCGGCCGGGTCGGTCGCAGCCGGGAGCGGGCCTACGCCTACTTCCTCTACGACCCCGACAAGCCGCTCACCGAGCATGCGCACGAGCGCCTCGAGACCCTCGCCGCCAACAACGAGCTCGGCGCGGGCATGCAGGTGGCGCTCAAGGACCTCGAGCTGCGCGGCGCCGGCAACCTGCTCGGCGGCGAGCAGTCGGGGCACATCGCGGGCGTCGGCTTCGACCTGTATCTGCGCATGATCGGCGAGGCCGTGGCGACGTTCAAGGGCGAGGACGTGACCGGGTCGACCGAGCTGGTGCTCGAGCTGCCCGTCGACGCGCGCATCCCCGAGGAGTACGTCGAGAGCGAGCGGTTACGGCTCGAGGCCTACCAGAAGTTCTCGGCGGCATCGCACCCGCAGGCGCCCGAGGATCACGTCGCGCTCGTGCTCGAGGAGCTCGCCGACCGCTACGGCGCGCCGCCG
>CALMSE010000014.1 GCA_937872275.1 uncultured Leucobacter sp.
CCCGCCGCCACCGCCGCGCCCGCGCCGCCGCTCGAGCCGCCGGCCGACAGCTCGGTGTTCCAGGGGTTGAGGGTCGCGCCGAAGAGGTGGTTGTCGGTCTTGCCGCAGTAGCCCGCCTCGGGCGTGTTCGTCTTGCCGAGGAACAGGCCGCCTGCGCCGCGCATGCGCTCGACGACGACGGCGTCGTGGTCGGCGATGCTGTCGCGCAGCGCCTTGATGCCCAGGGTGAGCGGCAGGCCCGCCACCGCGGTCAGATCCTTGATCGTGTAGGGCACGCCGTGCAGCGGGCCCGATACCCCGTGCTTCGCCTGGTGCTCGTCGAGGGAGGCGGCGTCGCGCAGCACCTGCTCGGCGTCCCAGCTGATGATCGCGTTGATCGCCGGGTTCACCCGCTCGACGCGCTCGACCATCGCCTCGGCGATCTCTCGAGCCGAGAGCTCGCCGCTGCGGACGAGGCCCGCGAGCTCGACCGCGGGCAGCCAATGGATCTCGGTGGACATGGGGGCTCCTTCGCGTAGGACCTGATGGTGCCTCCATTCACGCACAGCGGGCGCGCCGCCGCCATCGGTCGAATACCCGAGGGCAATGGGGGAGGGGGCGTCTGCGGCTGGTCGGGGGCGGGCGCGCCCGCCCGGTCCGCCCGCGGCTCAGATGAGGCCGAGTCTGACCGCCTCGACCGCCGCCGCCGCCCGGGACGTCGTGCCCGTCTTGCGCAGGATGCTCTCGATGTGCGTGCCCACGGTGCTGCGCGAGCGGCGAAGGCGGTCGGCGATCTCGTGATTCGTGGCGCCCTGGGCGAGCAGCCGCGTGACCTCGACCTCGCGGGGCGTCAGGCCGAGCTCGTCGCGCCGGCGCAGCTGCCGCATGAGCACCGAGACGTACGCGGCGAGCGCGTGCACCGCCCGCAGGCCCGAGTCGGGGATGGTCGCCGTGCGGGTGTTGACGTGGATGGAGCCGAGCTCGCCGTAGCGCTCGTCGCGCACGGCGAGCGAGGCGCCGTTGCGGTAGCCCGCGGGCTTCAGCCAGGTCTCGGCCGTGAAGCTGCGGTGGAAGCCCGTCTCCTCCCAGGTCATCGCGGACTCGCCGGTGCGGACGGCGGCGCGGTACTGCTCGTCGCGGAGCACGAACTCGGTGCGCAGGTGGGCGAGGTTCTCCGCGCAGTAGCCGAGCGAGAAGATGAGGGCGTGCGGGCATCGCTCGTCGGGCGCGTAGGTGACGGCGGCGGCGCCGAAGCCGGTCGCCTCGACGAGGCCCCGCCCCGCGCGCGCGATCCTCGCGGCCGGATCGGTCTCGCCGGCGAGGCCGAGCAGATCGTCGAAGGAGATCATGACCCTCCTCGGGTTCGGGCCCGCCCCTACTCGTGGGCCGATGACGATGCCAGTATAGGCGTCCGGTCGCCCGGCCAGCCGACGGCCGCGTCCTTGGGTCGCCGTGCGGGTGCTTGAGCGCGCCCTGTCGGCCGAATCTCCGTGTGCTCGGAGCGGCGGCGCGCGGAGCCCTACCGCGGCCGGGTGGTGGACTCGCGTATGACGAGAGCGGGGGGCGGCGCCGACAGCGGAGCCTGTACGGGACGACCTTCTGCCAATGCGATGGCGGCAGCCACCGCTTGGTGCGCCGACTCTTCCGGGCGAATGTCCAGGGAGGTCACGCTCGGACGCGAGACGCGATTCTGCACCGAGCCCGAAGCAGCCGCGACGAGAAGGTCCTCGGGCACGCGGATGCCGCGCCGGATCGCCTGAGCCGAGACCCCGGCGGCATGACGCCCGGTGAGACAGAAGATCGCATCCGGCCGATCATCCTGGTCCCCGCCGAGGAAATGGTTGAGAATCGAGTCGCCGGCCGACTCGCCCTCGGCCTCTGGGGCCGAGAACAGGAGCGGTTCCTGGCCTCGTGACCTCCACCACGCGACCATCGCGCTCTCGGTCGCCAGGTTCCAGTGGTTTCGATCGGTGCCGCTCACGAACGCGATACGCCGAGCGCCTGCATCTTCGAGGTGGTCGGCGAGGATTCGGGCGTACTCCGTGGCCCGATCATCGATCTCGAAGAACTGGCCGGGTCGTGCCGGGTCGGGGCCCAGTGCGATGAAGGGAATGTGCGATTCCGAGAGCAGGGTGAGGACGGGGTCGTTCTCGAACGGCTGGAGCACGATGTAGGCATCTGCAGACAGCGCGCTCAAGGGTGCGTGCGGCCGTGTGGGGTCATCGATGAGCATGAGGCTGTACCCGTGCTCCATCGCCGCGAGCGATGCCGCGCCCGTGAACCGGAGAAAGTAGTCGACGCCCTCGGGAAGAAAGGTGTTGAGGCTGTGGAAAGGTCGAATCGCGAGTGCGAGCAGCCCGAGATGAGATCGCTGCAGGCTGCGAGCGATGGCACTCGGACGATAGCCGATCTCGGCCGCGATCGCCGCGATCCGCTCGACGGTCTCACGGCGCACCGTGCCCTTCCCGTTGAGCGCGTGGGAGACGGTAGTCGGGGAGACACCCGCGGCCCGCGCCACATCTTTGATCGTCGGTCTCCCGGTCCTGTCCACTCAGCCAGCATAACGCTTGGGATCGCGGTCGAATCGGGGGCTCGTGCGCCCGGCGAGGCGACCGGGAAACGAATCGGCGGTCGCGCCCGAGGCCCTCATCGTTACCGAAACGAGATAACCAAAACGTTTTACACAAAACGTTTTGGACAATATGCTGGTGCCCGAATCCTCGCCGACACATCGTGAGCGGCGGTGAAGATTCAATGACGAAACTTCGGATGGAGAACGAGCATGAGAATGACGAAGACGAGAGCTTCGATCGCGATTCTGACTGTCGCCGGTCTGGCCTTGGCGGGATGCGCCCGAGGCGGCGACACCGCGACCGACGCGGAGCCCGCCGAGGCGCTCCAGAGCGATCTGGCCATCACCACGCCGCCCCCGACCGGGGAGATCGACAAGATCCTCGGTCGACACCTCGATCCTGCGCAGGGCGGCTTCTGGACGGGCGATGCCGCGAACATCGACGATATCGATGCCACGGGAGACCACGAGGTCACGGTCACGCTGAAGGAGCCCGATTCGCTGTTCACCGACAAGCTGCTCACGCCGCTCGGGCCGGTCGTCCGAGCTCGACGGGCAGGATCTCCGAGCTGCGAGCGGCGAGGCACTGCGTCGCAGTCGAGCCGAGGACCTCGCGCTGATCGCGGGCGCCCTTTCCGGTCGGCCCAAGCTGCTTCTCGCCGATGAACCGACCACCGCGCTCGACGTCACGACGCAGGCCGAGGTCGCGGCGATTCTCGATGAGAAGCGGCGTGAGCATGGACTCTCGATGATCTTCGTCAGCCACGACCTGGATCTCGCCGCCGCCGTGTGCGATCGGCTCGCCGTGATGAAGGACGGAAGGATCCTCGAGATCGGAACACCCGAGGAGATTCGGGATCGGCCCCTCACCGAGTACACCCGCACGCTCATGGCGGCGCGGCCCGCGCTCTACCCCGCAGGGTCTGCAACAGATCGCATGGGTGCTGAAGAGTTCGACCGAGATGCGGAGGCGCGCGCATGATGCAGACGCAGACGGACATCATCGAAGTCGAGAACCTGAGACGAACGTTTCGTCTCGGTCGGAGGTCGAGCGTGACCGCGCTCGATGGCGTCTCATGCGCACTTCGCTCGGGCACCTGCCTCGCCGTCGTCGGCGAGTCGGGTTCGGGGAAATCCACGCTCGCGCGCGTGATCGTCGGTTTGGAACCGGCCGACAGCGGGAGCGTGCGCATCTCGGGCAGCGTGGTCGCCCCCACGACCTCCCGACGCGAGCTGCGCAAACGAGCGAGGCGTGTGCAGATGGTCTTCCAGGACCCGCAGGGATCCCTCAACCGGTCGTTGCCGGTGGGCGCGACGATCGACGAGATGCTTCGGGCGCACCGACCGGATCTCGGCCGGGAGGCCAGGCGGAGCCGAACACTCGAGCTCTTCTCCGAGGTGGGGCTGACCGAGCGGCATGCCGATGCGAAGCCGAGCGCGCTCTCAGGCGGGCAGAAGCAGCGCGTCGCCATCGCTCGGGCGCTCGCCGCAGAGGCCGAGGTGGTCGTGCTCGATGAGGCCGTCTCGGCTCTCGACGTCTCGGTGCAGGCGCAGGTGCTGAGCCTGCTGAAGCAACTGCGAGCCGATCATGGCCTCTCCTACCTCTTCATCACGCATGACCTGTCGGTCGTGCGCGATATCGCCGATGATGTGGTGGTGATGCGCTCGGGGCGGATCATCGAGCGAGGCACCGTCGGAGAGGTGCTGGATGCCCCGTGCGAGCCGTATACGAAACTCCTGCTCGCCTCCGCTCCCCGGCCGGGCTGGAAGCCCCGGCGCGGGCTGCGGCACGTGTTCCTGGACGAACAGCCGACCGAGGGCGGATCCCGCCGCACGATATCACGATAGGAAAATGGAAGACATGACTGAAGACGTCGAACGACTGCACCTCGTCGTGACCGGGGAGACCCCCGCCCGACTCGGACGCAGCAGGGGCGAACAACTGCGCCACTCCCTCGCCGAGGCGTACGAGTGGTACGCGAGGATCTTCCGCGCGGCGGAGGTCACCGAGGCGCACGAGCAGGAAGCCGTCGAGCAGACTGTCAACGCGTTGCGCGCCTGGCGACCCGAGACCGTGGCCGAGATGGAGGGCGTTGCCCGCGGAGCGAGCGTCTCGCTCGATCAGGTGGTCGCGCTCAACGCGCGCACCGAGATCCTGGCGCTGGGAGTGCTCGCGTCGAAGGAATGCTCGACGATCGCGGCCCGCGTGGGCGGCGCCGACGGAGTGGGCCGCATGATGGGTGCGCAGACCTGGGACTGGCATGTCGAGCTGGATCGGTTCTGGCATACGCACGAGGTCGCCGGCCCGGGCTATCGCTTCGCGGGCATGACCGAGCAGGGCTTGCTGAGCAAGATCGGTGTGAACTCCGCCGGCCTCGCACTGCATTTCAACATTCTCGGGCACGAGCAAGACGGGCCCGGGGGGGTCCCCATGCACGTGCTCTCCGGGGTGGTTCTGTCGGAATGCGCGACTGTCGACGAAGCGATCGAGCTCGTGCGATCGGCGCCGCTGAGCTCATCGAGTTCGTTCACGCTCATCGACCGGGATGCGGCGGTGTCGCTCGAGATATCGCCGGTCGGCGTGTTCGAAGTGCCCCAGCGCGACGGCTCGGTGGTGAGAACGAACAGTTTTCAGACCCCCGTTCCCCTCGCCGGTCAGAAGGCCGCGTTCGAACCGGACTCGTCGGCGCGATTCGACCTGGTGCGCACCCGCTTGGCCGGCGGCCTGCCGCGCGACGAGACGAGGCTTCTGCGGATGCTGGAGACCGCGGTGGGGGAGCCGCCGGTGACCTGTCGGCCTGACATGTCGAAGGCGTTCGGGGAGCGCTGGGCGACGCTGTGCACATGCATCACCGATCCGGAGGCGCGTACGATCCGCATCCTCGACGGCATGCCGACAGAGGCTGAGACCGGGTCCTGGTACACCTTCACGGTGTAGAACATCACTCTCCCCGCAGGAGAGGGGCGCGCTGGGGCGCAGATGCCGCGCGGGAGCAGTGCGCTGCCGGGCGGGTCGTGTCTAGCCCGCGAGCAGCTCCCGCACCCGCGGCACCACCTCGGAGGCGTAGAGTTCGATGCTCGACATCAGCATCTCGTGCGGCATCGCCCCGTTCGCGTACTTCAGATCGAAGCGGTCGGCGCCCAGCGTGCGCACGGTGCGCGCGATCTTCTGGGCGACGGTCTCGGGCGAGCCGACGAAGAGCGCGCCCTCGCTCGCCTCCGACTCGAACTCGAAACGGGTGGCCTTCGGCCAGCCCCGCTCGGCGCCGATGCGGGTGCGCTGGGCCGCGAAGTACTCCCAGAGCTGCTCGCGCGCCTCGTGGTCGGTCTCGGCGACGTGCCCCGGCGAGTGCACGCCGAGCGGCATCGGCTCCGCGATCCCGAGCTCCTCCTGCGACTGCCGGTAGAGGTTCGCGAAGGGCAGGAAGCGGCGCGGCTCGCCGCCGATGATGGCGAGCATCATGGGGATCCCCGACTGCACCGAGCGCAGCACCGAGTGGGGGCTGCCCCCGACGCCGATCCACGCGCGCACACCGCCGGGTCGCTCGGTCTTCGGGTAGACCTCCTGCTCGACGAGCGGCGCGCGGTGCCTGCCGGACCAGGTGACCGGCCCCTCCGCGCGCAGCTTCGCGAAGAGGTCGAGCTTCTCGGCGAAGAGCGTCTCGTAGTCGGCGAGGTCGTAGCCGAAGAGCGGGAAGGACTCGGTGAAGGATCCGCGACCGAGGATCACCTCGGCCCTCCCGCCGCTCACGCCGTCGAGGGTGGCGAAGCGCTCGTAGACGCGCACGGGGTCGTCGCTCGAGAGCACGGTGACGCCGGTGCCGAGCAGGATGCGCTCCGTGCGCCCGGCGATGGCGCCGAGTACGATCTCGGGGCTCGAGATCGCGAAGTCCTCGCGGTGGTGCTCGCCGAGGGTGATGGCATCGACGCCGAGGCGGTCGGCGAGCACGGCCTGCTCGACGACGTCGCGCAGCACCTGCGCGGGATGCCGGGGTCGGCCTTCGAGGTCGGTCGTCATGTCGCCGAAGGTGTCGAGGCCGAGGACGATCTGCGCGGGGGAGTCTGTCATAGGGGAGTCAACCGCGGGCGCGGCCCGGCTATTCCGCGGCGCGGTCCGCCGGCGAACGCGGAGGGCGGATCAGCGCAGCCGCTCGGGCACCGCGTAGCCGAGGGCGGCGGCGACCAGCCCGAAGAGCGCGGCGACGGGCCAGGGCACGCCGATCCCGAGCATCGCGCCGACCCCCGAACCGATGAAGAGGAGCTCGATGAGGCCCCGACCGAAGCGGTCGGTGTGCAGCACGGGGCGCGGCGAGAGGAAGAGCGCCCAGACCAGCACCGAGAGCGCCGTGAACCCGAAGCCGGTGGCGAGCCCCGGCCACGGCTGGGTCCAGGTGGCGAAGCCCCAGACGCACACCGCGACGACCACGACGAGGTGGCAGAGGGCGCGCAGCAGCTGCAGGGACTGGGTCAGGCGCGGCGAGCGGGCCGCCGCTTCGGGATTGCGCGTGGTCACCGGGCCAGTCTACCGCCGCCGGCTGCGCCGCCGCCGTGTCGGGGGGCCTCTATAGACTGGCAGGAGTCGGACGCGAGAGGAGGTGCCGCGTGGAGGGCATCGCGAACTGGATCCAGGGTCTCTTCGACGGATCCCTCGCCGCGGGCGGCATCTTCCTCGTCATCGGCATCGTCGGTGCGATCCTGCTGCTCGTGTCGGTGCTGCTCGACGGCATCTTCGACCTCTTCGACTTCGGCGACGGCCCGCTGAGCCTCACCACGATCGCCGCGTTCACCGCGATCTTCGGCTTCACCGCCTTCGCGACCGTGGGGGCCGGCGGCGACACCGCGCTGGCCGCCGTCATCGGCGCGGTCGTCGGCCTGCTCGGCGGCGTCCTCGCCTGGTGGCTCAGCCGTGCGATCCGGCGCGCCGAGTCGACGACGGCGGTCACCTCCACCGAGCTCGTCGGCAGCGAGGCGGCCGTCGTGCTGCCGATCCCCGCGGGAGGCCTCGGCGAGGTCGCGCTCGTGCGCCACGGCGAGCGCGTCTCGCTCTCCGCGACCGCCGACGCCGCCATCCCGCGCG
>CALMSE010000015.1 GCA_937872275.1 uncultured Leucobacter sp.
GGAGTCGGGCGCGGCGGCGGCCTGCGATCCGCGCAGCGCGACCGCGACCACGGTCGCCGCGGCGACGAGCGTCAGGAAGTAGAAGACGAAGGGCGCGCGGATGCCGAAGACCGCGACCATGCCGCCGAGCACGGGGCCGAGCAGGCCGCCGAGCAGGAAGCCCGCCGCGTTGAGGCTGGCGACCCGGCCCCTCGCCTCCACCGGGCTCACCTTCGCGATCAGCGCCGTGGCGGCCACGGTGAACATCGCCGAGCCGACCCCGCCGGCCCCGCGCAGCACCAGGAACTGGGGGTAGTTCGCGGCCAGCGCGGAGACGCCGGTCGAGAGCGCGACGATCAGGATGCCGGCCGTGTAGGTGGCCCGTTCGCCGAACCTCGACACGACCCAGCCCGCGAGCGGGGCCGATACGAGGCGCATGAGCGCGAAGGCGCTGACGATCGCGGAGGCGGCGAAGTTCGAGACGCCGAACTCGAGCGCGAACTGGGGGATCGCGGGCGCGACCACCCCGTATCCGAGGGCGACCGCGAAGCCGCCGGCGACCAGCGCCCACACCTCGAAGGGGAGACGGGTTCTGGTGGGCGAGGGCACCCCGCGAGTCTAGCCCGGCCTGGTCGCGGGGGATCGGCGCTCCGATCCAGCGGGTGCGGGGTGTGCCAGAATGGCTGATACCGACGGACGGGAGTGGTGATGGCGGCTCCGAGGATCGTGCTCTCGGATCGGGATCGGGCGGAACTGCGGCGGATCGCCGACTCCTCGGCCTCCTCGACCAGGCTCGCGACTCGCGCCCGCATCGTGCTCGCCCTCGAGCAGCACTGGAAGACCAAGGACGTCGCCGAAGCGCTCGATGTCTCCGCGCCGACGGTCGCGCTCTGGCGGAAGCGCTTCATCGAGGGAGGCGTCGAGGGGCTCTCCGATCGGCATGAGCCCGCGGCCACCGACGCGGAACTCCTGCGGCTCCTCGATGCGGCGGAGCGCACGGTGAGCAAGCGCGGTTTCTGCGCCACCCGCATCTCGGACATCGCCTTCGAGGCCGGGGTCTCGTCTTCGTCGATCATGTACTACTTCGACTCCCGCCAGGAGATGCTCGTCCGTGCGATGCTGCACGCGAACCTCCGCACCACGGAGTTCGCCGAGCAGCAGTTCCTCGACAGTCGGAAGTCGGCCCTCGACCGGCTCGACGCCTTCCTCCAGCGGATCCTCCCCGAGGAGGGGAGCCGGCACGACGAGTACCTGCTGGAGCTCGACCTGCTCGCGCACGCGCGCCAGTACCCCGAGTTCACGGCGATCTGGGACGAGCATCAGCGGCGCTGGATCGCCGGCCTCACGACGATCATCCAGGAGGTGATCTCGGAGGGGGCCCTCGCCGAGCCCGAGCGCACGCCCGAGACGCTGGCCCAGGCGGTCCTGGCGATGGGGGACGGCTTCGGCTTCCAGCTCGCCATCGGGGCGACCATCGTCTCGAGGGAGTCGATGCTGGATTCGATCGTCGACTACCTCGCGAAGCAGCTGCGCGTCTCCGCCGCGTGGCTGCGGGGCGCCGGACGCTCGAAATAGAAAGAAAGATACTGTTCGAATGAACATGTAGACATTTCTTTTCTTCTCGCTTACTGTGGACCTCACCGGGGGCGGTTCGTTGCACCCATCGACATCGTCGTCACCCTTCCACGAAAGCGAGGATCAATGCCGATCTATACCGTTCTGGGTCCCATCGAGCCGGAGCAGCTCGGCCCCACCAGCATGCACGAGCACGTCTTCATCGATGCGCGCGTGTGGCACACCGAGTCCGATGAGCCGGGGCCGGAGGACGGGATCGTCCGTCTCGAGAACTACGGCTTCCACCGCTGGAACCTCGTGGCGAACCCCAACAATCTCGTCCTCGACGACGTCGACGAGGCGGTCGAGGAGCTCGGCTTCCTGAAAGAGGTCGGAGGCTCGGCCGTGGTCGACCTCTCGAACCTGGGGCTCGGGCGCGATGCCTCGAAGCTGCCCGAGGTCAGCCGCCGAACCGGCGTGCACATCATCTCCGGCGCGGGCTGCTACATCAACGACTCGCATCCGGACTGGGTCGAGGACATCTCCGAGGACGGCCTCGCCCAGGTGTTCATCGACGACCTCACCACGGGCATGGACGGCACGGATATCCGCGCCGGCATCCTCGGCGAGATCGGCACGTCCTCGCCGGTCTCACCGCGGGAGCGGAAGGTGCTCGCCGCCGCCTCGCAGGCGTCACTGCAGACCGGGGCCGCGGTCTCGGTGCACCTCGACCCCGCCGGCCGGTGCGGCATGGAGGTCTTCGAGTTCCTGGCCGCACGGGGCGTGCCGCCGGAGCGGATCGTGCTCGGCCACAGCGATGAGCAGCTCGACGAGGGATACCACCGGGACATGCTCTCGACGGGCGCGACGCTCGCCTACGACACCTTCGGCTCCGACTACTACTTCAACGGGCACTTCAAGGATCCGGGCGACGACGAGCGGCTGAAGCTCCTCCTGCCCCTCCTCGCCGAGGGCTTCCACGATCAGATCGTGCTCGGCTGCGACGTGTTCACCAAGATCCACATGCGGCGCTACGGCGGCTTCGGCTACGACCACCTGCTCCGCCGCATCGTGCCCCTGCTGCGCCGTGAGGGAGTCTCCGACGCGGCGCTCGAGACCATGCTCGTCACGAATCCCCGACGGATCCTCGAGCGCCCCTGAACCCTGGTCCCTTCACTCGAAAGACACGGACATGACTCACACCTCCCCTGAACGCACCCAGTACAAGCAGGAGCTCCGACGCGAACTCGGGGTGCTCGGCAACGTCACCCTCTGCGTCGCCGCGATCACCCCCGCCGTGGTGGTCTTCGCGATCGTCCCCATCCTCTTCAACCTCACAGGCACCGGCGCCTTCTGGGTCCTCATGATCGGCGGCCTGCTGGGCGCCGCGATGGCGTTCAGCTGGGCCGAGCTCGGTTCCGCCTATCCCATCGCGGGCGGCGACTACACCATCGTCTCCCGCACGCTGGGGCGGGCGTTCGGCTTCATCTCGCTCGTGCTGACCGGACCCGTGCAGGCCTTCCTGATCCCCGCCGTCGTCGCGCTCGCCATCGCGGGCTACCTCAACAGCGTCCTCTCCATGGACGCGAGAATCGTGGGCGCGGTCGTCATCGCGATCGGCGTGATCATCTCGATCATCGGTGTCAAGTTCACCGCACGCGCGGTGGGCTTCCTGCTCGCCTTCGAGATCGCCGTCGTCGCCTTCATCGCCGTGCTCGGCTTCATCAGCACGCAGCGCGGCCCCGAGGTGCTGCTCGTGCCGACCGTCTTCGATCCCGATACCCAGGTCGCGGGCCCGCTGTCCTTCGGCATGCTCATCGCCGGCGTGGCGGTCGCGGCCTTCGCCTACAACGGCTTCCAGGGTGCGCTCCTCTTCTCCGAGGAGACGAAGGGCAACCCGCGGGCCGTCGCCAAGTCGGTCTTCCTCGCGCTCCTCGTCGCCGTGGTGACCGCGATCGTCCCCGTGGCCGCGGGCCTGATGGGCGCCATCGACCTCGCCGAGTTCACCAACTCGGCGAACCCCTGGGGCCTGCTGGTCGAGGGCTTCGGCAGTCCGGTGTTCGCGACCGTCGTGAACCTCGGCATCGCCCTGTCGATCATGAACGGCGTCATCGCGCTCGTGCCCTATTTCTCCCGCGTGCTGTACAGCTCGGGCCGCGACAACGTCTGGCCGAAGTTCATCAGCGCCCCGCTGTCCAAGGTGCACCCGCGCATGGAGACCCCCTGGGTGGCGTCCGTCGTCGTGGGCGTCGGCTCCATCATCCTGATCCTGGCTTTCGACGTGGATGCCATGGCCACCGTCATCGGAGCGGTCGTGTCGGTCGAGTTCGTGCTGATCTCCGTCAGCGCGATCGTCAGCCGCGTGCGCCACCCCGGCATCCGCCGGGCCTACAGGATGCCCCTCTGGCCGATCATCCCCGCGTTCTCGGCCCTGTTCGCACTCTTCATCCTGACCCAGCAGACGGTCAGCGACCTGATGATCGTGGGCATCATCCTCGTCCTGGCCGTCGTCTACTGGGCGCTCTACCTGCGGCCCCGCGGCGCGACGCACCTGCGCATGCTCGACCCGGTCTTCGGGGACACCCCCGAAGGGCAGTCGCCCTCGCGATCCTGACGCGCCGCTCGCGCCGAGCGCCGCTTCGAACACCGACACGCAACAAAGGAAACACCGAGAGATGACCCACGCAGACGGGGCCTCGCCCCACCCGCTCGATCCGCTGAACCCCGCCGAACTGGCGCGAGCCGTCGAAATCGTGCGCGCGCACGAGCAGTTCCTGCCCTCCGACCTGTTCGTCAGCGTCTCGCTCGACGAACCGCGCAAGGACGAGCTCCTCGGCGCGACCGTGCCCCGGCGGGCCCGGGCCGCGCTCTGGAGGCAGAGCAGCCGCGAACTCTACGAGACCGTGGTCGACCTCTCCGCCGGAGCGCTCGACTGGAGGCTCGTGGAGGGGGCGAGGGCCCCCATGCTCGTCAGCCAGATCGACGCCGCCCTCGAGGTGGCCAGGTCCAGCCCCGCCTTCGTCGACGGGCTGCGGCAGCGAGGCCTCGACGAGGGCAGCGAGATCCACCTGGAGGCCTGGCCGTTCGGCGGTCTGCTGCCCGACCGCTTCGCCGGTCGCCGGGTGATCTACACCCCGGCCTGGGAGCGGAAGACCCCCACGGGCAACCCGTACGCTCACCCGATCCACGGACTGTACGCGGTCATCGACCTCGACACGCTCGAGCTGCTCGAGATCGAGGAGCACGAGCGGATCCCGATCCCGCAGACCCCCGGCGACTACCGCGCCTCGGCCGTGCACCCGGATCGCTACGTCGCACCCCTCGAGATCACGCAGCCCGAGGGCGCGAGCTTCACGGTCGAGGGGCATCTGCTGAGCTGGCAGAACTGGCGGATGCGGGTCGGCTTCTGCCCGCGGGAGGGCCTGCTCATCCACGATGTGCGGTACGTCGATCGCGGGGAGGAGCGGAAGATCGCCCACCGCCTCTCGATGGCCGAACTCGTGATCCCCTATGCGGACCCGAGCCCGGGCTCGTACCGGAAGAACGCCTTCGACACGGGCGAGGTGTTCATGGGCATCAACACCAACTCCCTCACCCTGGGCTGCGACTGCCTCGGCGAGATCCACTACCTGGACTCCTCCTACGTCGACGACCTCGGCGAGGTGCAGACCATTCGGAACGCGATCTGCATCCACGAGGAGGACACCGGGATCCTGTGGAAGCACACCGACACCGACGGCAGCGTGGAGGTGCGCCGTGGGCGCCGCTTCGTGGTCTCGTCGATTTACACCATCGACAACTACGAATACGCCTACTACTGGTACTTCTCCCAGGACGGCGGCATCGAGTTCGAGGTGAAGTTCACGGGCATCGTGCTCACGCTCGCGGAGCACGCCGAGAAGGAGGCCGTCTTCGGCACCGCCGTCGAGCCGGGGCTCATCGCACCCCACCACCAGCACATCTTCTGCGCCCGTCTCGACCTCGACCTCGACGGCACGGACAACAGCGTGTTCGAGGTCGAAGCGGTCGCACCCGAGCGCGGCCCGTTGAACCCGTACGGCGGCTCCTTCATCGAGCGGATCGAGCAGATCCGGGATGAGACCGAGAGCCGGCGCTTCATCGAGCCCTCGGCCGCGCGCTACTGGAAGGTCGTCAATCCCGCCAGGCTCAACAAGATGGGGCGTCCGGTCGCCTACAAGCTCATCGCGAAGAGCCCGGTCACCCCCGTGGCCGAGCCGAGCTCGAGCATCGGCATGCGGGCCGGCTTCATGTACGCGGATGTCTGGGTGACGGCCACCGACCACGACGAGCGCTATCCTGCGGGCGACTACCCCTTCCAGGGCGGCGAGGGCAAGGGGCTGCCCGCGTGGAGCGAGCAGGGCCGATCCCTCGACTCCACCGACGTGACGCTGTGGCACGTCTTCGGCATCACGCACGTGCCGCGGCTCGAGGACTGGCCCATCATGCCGATGGAGCGGGCAGGGTTCCTGCTGGCGCCCTTCGGCTTCTTCGACCGCAATCCCTCGCTCGACCTGCCGCCGGCGAGGGCGGCCCACTGCGCGACCGGCGGATCCGGATCCGCGCCCCGGCACGAAGCGAAGTCCTGCCACACGGAGGAATGAGTCATGATCCAGAACGAGCAGGGGATCGCCTTCCCCTACATCAACGGCGCCCGGGACACGAGCGCGAACGCCGAGCTGATCGACGACGTGAACCCCGCCACGGGGGAGCTCATCGCGCGCGTGGTCGCGAGCAGCGCGGAGCAGGTCGATGCCGCCGTGCGCGCGGCTCGCTCGGTGTTCGAGGCCGGCAGCTGGAGCCGGGCCGAGCCCGCGTTCCGCAGGGACGTCATGCTCCGCTTCGCCGATCTGATCGAGGAGCATCTCGATGAGCTGGCCGGGCTCGACTCGAGCGAGGCCGGCAAGCCGCTCGCCTCGTGCCGCGAGGGCGACATCCCCGATCTGATCGAGGCCATCCGCTGGTACGCGCAGACGGCCGACAAGCGGTTCGGGCGCACCAGCCCGTCGCGGCCGGGCAGCGTGGGCCTCATCACCCACGAGCCGGTGGGCGTGGTAGCGGCCGTGATCCCGTGGAACTTCCCCTGCGGAACGCTCTCGTGGAAGCTCGGGCCCGCGCTCGTCACCGGGAACTCCGTGATCGTGAAGCCCGCCGAGCAGACCCCGCTCGCGGCGCTGCGGCTCGCCGAGCTCGCGACCGAGGCGGGCCTGCCCGACGGGGTGCTGAACGTGCTCCCGGGGCATGGGCACATCACCGGGCGCGCGCTCGGCCTGCACCCCGATGTCGACGCGGTCACCTTCACCGGCTCGACCGAGGTGGGGCGGGCGTTCTTGCGCTACTCGGCCGACAGCAACCTCAAGGAGGTCTCGCTCGAACTCGGCGGCAAGAGCCCGCAGATCGTGTTCGCCGACATGGCCGACAGCATCGACGCGGTCGTGGAGCAGGTCGGCGTCGCGACCTTCATGAACATGGGGGAGAACTGCACCTGCGGCTCTCGCGTGCTCGTGCAGCGGCCGATCTACGAGCGGTTCGTCGAGCTGTTCGTGGAGGAAGCCGGGCGCTGGACCGTGGGCCATCCGGCCGCGCCGGAGACCCTCATCGGCCCGCTGGTCGACGAGGCGCAGCTCGCCCGGGTGCAGGGCTATGTCGAGGGCGCGGTCGCGAAGGGCGCGCGGATCAGGAGCGGAGGGCGTCGGATCCTGGAGGAGACCGGAGGCTGGTTCTTCGAGCCCACCGTCATCACCGACGCCGACGCCTCGGCGACGATCATGCGCGAGGAGGTGTTCGGCCCGGTCGCCTGCGTCGTCCCGTTCGACACGGAGGAGGAGGCGGTCGCACTCGCGAACGACACCGTCTACGGGCTCGCGGCATCGGTCTTCACCCGGGACGTCGCCGCCGCGCACCGGGTCAGCCGAGCGGTGCGCGCCGGCACGGTGTCGGTCAACTGCTACAGCGAGGGGGACATCTCGACGCCCTTCGGCGGGTTCAAGCAGTCCGGCTTCGGCGGCCGCGACAAGGGACTGGAGGCTCTGGCGCAGTACTCCAACGTCAAGACCACCTGGATCAACCTCGAGATCTGAGTCGAATGGAGTCCGACCCGACTCCGCCTCGCGACCTTCGGGAACGGGCCGGCCGAGCGGCTAGGCGGTCTTGCGACGATAGATGCGCATGGCGGTCGCGTAGGCGACGATCAGGATTCCCGCGCACCAGGCCAGCGCGACCCAGATGTCGCCACCGGCGGGCCGGCCCGCGAACAGCTCGCGGATCGCGTTCACGATCGAGGTCACCGGCTGGTGCTCGGCGAACCAGCGCACAGGGCCGGGCATGGAATCCGTCGGCACGAACGCCGAGCTGATGAACGGCAGGAAGATGAGGGGGTAGGAGAACGCGCTCGCCCCGTCCACGCTTCTCGCGGTGAGGCCCGGGATCACGGCCAACCAGGTGAGTGCGAGGGTGAACAGGAGCAGGATGCCGGCGATCGCGAGCCAGGCGCCCGCTCCGGCACCCGTGCGGAAGCCCAGGAGCAGGGAGACGCCGAGCACCGCCGCGAGCGAGGCCGCGTTCGACACGAGCGAGGTGAGCACGTGGGCCCACAGCACGGATGAGCCCGCGATGGGCATGGATCTGAAGCGCTCGAGGATGCCGCCCCGCATGTCCATGAAGAGCCGGAACGCGGTGTAGGCGACGCCCGAGGCGATCGTGATGAGCAGGATCCCGGGCAGCAGGTAGTCCACGTACGAGCCGGAGCCCGAGCCGGTGTCGATGGCTCCGCCGAGGACGTAGACGAACAGCAGCATCAGCGCGATCGGGATGATCGCGGTGGTGATGATGGTGTCCGGGCTGCGCAGCACGTGCCGCAGCGAGCGCCCGGTCAGAACCGCCGTGTCGCCGAGGGGACGGGCGCTCACGGCCGTTCCTCCTCGGCGCTCGCGGCGCCGCCGGGCGCGCGTTGCTCGCCGCCGGTGCCGACGATGGCGAGGAAGACCTCCTCCAGGCTCGGCTGCTTCTCGACGTACTCGACCTTCGCGGGCGGGAGCAGCCGCTTCAGCTCGGCGAGCGTGCCGTTCGCGATGATCCGCCCCTCGTGGAGGATCGCGATGCGATCGGCGAGCCGCTCGGCCTCCTCCAGGTACTGCGTCGTCAGCAGTACCGTCGTCCCGCGCGCGGCGAGTCGCTCGACGGTCCGCCAGACCTCGGCGCGCGCCTCGGGATCGAGCCCGGTGGTCGGCTCGTCGAGGAAGACGACCGGCGGATCGCCGACGAGGCTCATCGCGATGTCCAGACGCCGGCGCATGCCCCCCGAATACGTCGAGACGCGCCGTCCACCGGCCTCCCTCAGCGAGAACCGGCTCAGCAGCTCGTCCGCGGTCCGGCGGGGATGAGGCAGGTGCCGGAGCCTGGCGACGAGGACGAGGTTCTCGCGCCCGGTGAGGATCTCGTCGACGGCGGCGAACTGGCCGGTGAGGCTGATCGACTCGCGCACGCGGGCGGGCTGCTCCCGGACGTCGACGCCGTCGACCTCCGCCGTGCCCGCGTCGGCGGCGAGCAGCGTGGAGAGGATCCTCACCGCGGTGGTCTTGCCCGCGCCGTTCGAGCCGAGCAGGGCGAAGATGCTGCCCCGCTCCACTTCGAAGTCGACGCCGCGCAGCACGTGCCGGCCCGAGAAGGACTTCCTCAGACCGGATACGCGGAGGGCGGGGCCGGCCACGGTCAGGACTGCTTCCGCTTCGCGTCGTCGATCTCCCGGACGAGCCGGGCGCGCTCCTTGTCCATCCAGTGCTTCCCGCCGTACGCCTGGGCGAAGCCCTCTGCGAACTCGACCGGGTCGTCGCCGACGATCGAGCCCACCGGGGTGCCGTCGAGGGCGGCGCGCTCCCAGAGCTCGGCGTGATCCACGAACATGCGCACAACGGTGTCGCCGTCCGTGATCCCGGCGCAGTGCATGAGGTACCGGTTGCAGGCCTCCGCCGCGGCGAGGTAGGGCTCGGGCAGGGCCTCCAGGCGCTCCTTCGCCTGCTTGTACCGCCTCTTCTGCTCGAGGGAGCCGGTGATCTTCTCGATCCATCCTGCGGCCATGGTCATCGTTCTCCTTCGTGCAGCTCTTCGATGCGGTCGGCGAGGAAGCCCCATGCGGCCCAGAACTCCTCGAGATGCGCGCGGCCCCGATCGTTCAGGGAGTACACCTTGCGCGGCGGCCCCTTCTCCGAGGGCACCCGCTCGACGTCGACGAGGCCGCGCTGCTCGATGCGGATGAGGAGCGCGTAGATCGTGCCCTCGGCGATCTCCGCGAATCCCCGCTCCCGCAGGCGGGCGGTGATCTCGTAGCCGTAGGCGGCCCGTGTGCGCAGGGTGGCGAGCACGATGCCTTCAAGGGTGCCCTTGAGCATCTCGGTCATCTGCTTCCCCACGGATCGCCTCTCGACTAGTCAGTGATATTGCGTACCGGTATAAAGTAACACTGACTACTGAGGGAAGGCAAGACCGAACAGCGCGGGCGACCGGGGGAGAGGCGCCGCCCGTCGTGAGGATTTCGTGAGGTTCCGGGGCCAGGCCGTATGGAATCCGTCAGGATCGGCTCCGCGAGGGCGGTGCAGCGGTTCGATGGGAGTGCGCCGAACGGCGCCCCAGCAGAACGAATGCCGTGAGGAGTGATCGGGTTCTCGTGTCGAATCGTGGACGCGGAGAGGTCTCCGCGAAGTCCGAAGCGGAGCGCTCCTCCCTGGAGATCGCCCCGCGCGAGCGTCTCCGACCCGGGCGCGGGGCGGCGCTCGGCCGGTGGCTCCTGGCGGACACCGCGGTGGCGCCCGGCAGGCAGATCGGCCCGCACGGCCGCCCCGAACGGCAGCACCGCGCCCACTGGCTGCGGGTGATGTGCCTCACCGGTCTCGACTACTTCTCGACGCTCGGCTATCAGCCGGCCATCGCCGCCCTCGCCGCGGGCGCGGTCGCCCCGATCGCGACGATCCTGCTGGTGCTCGTGACGCTCGCGGCCGCGCTGCCGGTGTACCGGCGCGTGGCCCGCGAGAGCCCGCACGGCGCCGGTTCGATCGCGATGCTCGCGAGGCTGCTGCCCCGCTGGGGCGGCAAGCTCACCGTGCTCGCCCTCCTCGGTTTCGCCGCCACCGACTTCATGATCACCATGACGCTCTCGGCGGCCGATGCGACCGCGCACCTCGTGGAGAACCCGTTCGCACCCGAGGCGCTGCGCGGCCAGGAGGTCGTGATCACCCTCGCGCTGCTGGCCGGGCTCGGAATCGTCTTCCTCCGCGGCTTCCGCGAGGCCATCCGTCTGGCCACGGCGCTCGTGGCGGGCTTCCTCGCCGTGAACCTGATCGTGATCGTCGTCGCGCTCGCGCATCTCGCGGAGAACCCGGTCGTGCTCGGGGAGTGGTGGACGGTGCTGACCACCCAGCACGGCGACCCGCTGCTCGTCGCAGCGGTGGCGCTCGTCGTGTTCCCGCGGTTGGCGCTCGGGCTCTCCGGCTTCGAGACCGGCGTCGCCGTGATGCCGCAGATCCGCGGTGACGAGAGCGACACGGAGGAGCGGCCCGAGGGGCGCATCCGCGGCGCGCGGCGCCTCCTCACCACCTCGGCGCTCATCATGAGCGGCTTCCTCGTCACCTCGTCCATCACGACCGTGGCCCTGATTCCGGAGGAGGAGTTCCGGGAGGGCGGCGAGGCCAACGGCCGCGCGCTCGCGTACCTCGCGCACGCCTACCTCGGCGAGGGCTTCGGAACCGTCTACGACCTCATCACGATCGCGATCCTGTGGTTCGCCGGCGCCTCCGCCATGGCGGGGCTGCTGAATCTTGTGCCCCGGTACCTTCCCCGCTACGGGATGGCGCCGGCCTGGGCCCGCGCGACCCGCCCGCTGGTGCTCGTGTTCACCGGCATCGCGTTCCTCATCACGATCCTCTTCCAGGCCAGCGTCGACGCGCAGGGAGGCGCCTACGCCACCGGGGTGCTCGTGCTCATCACCTCCGCGGCGATCGCGGTCACGCTCGCGGCGCACCGGCGCGGGCAGCGCGGGGCGACGCTCGGGTTCGGGATCGCGACCGCCGTGTTCCTCTACACGACCGTCGCGAACATCGTCGAGCGGCCCGATGGCATCAAGATCGCCGGCTGCTTCATCGTCGGCATCGTCGCCGTCAGCCTGGTGTCCCGGGTGGCCCGGTCGACCGAGCTGCGCGCGACGGCGGTGCGCCTGGACCCGTCGGCCGAGATGCTCGTCGACCGGACGGCGGACGGCGTGACGCGCCTCATCGCGCACACGCCCGATGATCTCAGCGCCCAGCGCTACGGGGAGAAGCTGCGGCACGCGCGGCTCGCACATCACCTGCCCGACGACGATGCGCTGTTCATCGAGGTCGTCGTGGCGGACAGCTCCGACTTCGAGGACGAACTGCTCGTGCGCGGCACCCTGCGCCACGGCTTCCGGGTGCTGACGGTGCGGGCCAGCTCCGTGCCCAACGCGATCGCCGCGGTGTCGCTGCATCTGCGCGACGAGCTCGGCCGCACCCCGCACATCTACTTCCGGTGGACCGAGGGCAACCCCCTCGTGGGCCTGCTCCGCTTCCTGATCTTCGGCGAGGGCGAGATCGCCCCCATGACGCGGGAAGTGCTGCGCGAGGCCGAGCCGGACGTCACCAGGCGTCCCTGGGTGCATGTCGCCTGACGCACCGCGGAGCGGTGGAGGGTCCCCGTCCGGGGGAGGAAAGGGAAGAGACCGATGATCGGAAACCTGAGCGGAGCGCACCTGATCGCCATTCTCGCGATCGTGCTGCTGATCTTCGGGGCGCCGAGGCTGCCCGCGCTCGCCAAGAGCCTCGGGCAATCCATGCGGATCCTGAAGCGGGAGGCGTTCGACGCGGCCGTCGCGCAGCCGGAGGACGCGGCGCCGGGCGACACGACGGAGGACACGGCGGACCCGCCGCGGACTACCCTGGGATCGACGGACGGAGAGGCGAGGCCATGAACACGAGGGGGCGGTTGCACGTGCTGCTCGGCGCCGCCCCGGGGGCCGGGAAGACCCGCGCCATGCTCGAGGAGGGGCGCCGGCTCGCCGACGAGGGCCGCGACGTGGTCATCGCCGCAATGGAGCCGCACGGCCGGGACGCGACCGCCGCCCTGGCCGCGGGCATCCCGCGGGTACCGTGCGCGGGGCCCGGCCCTCCCGGCTCGGGGCAGGGGGAGGTGGACGTCGAGGCCGTGCTCGCCCGGCGGCCGGAGATCGCGCTCGTCGACGAGCTCGCGCACGCGAACGCACCCGGATCGCGGCATGAGAAGCGCTGGCAGGACGTCGCGGAGCTGATCGATGCCGGGATCGACGTGGTCTCGACCCTCAACGTCGAGCACATCGAGTCGTTGAACGACGCGGTGCTGCGGATCACGGGCGTTCCCCAGCGCGAGACGATCCCCGACGACGTGCTCCGAGAAGCGGAGCAGATCGAGCTGATCGACGTCGCGCCGCAGGTGCTGCGCGCGCGCCTCGCGAGCGGCCTCATCCACCCGGCCGAGCGGATCGACGCCGCGCTGTCTCACTACTTCAGCCCGGGCTCCCTCACCGCCCTGCGCGAACTCGCCCTGCTGTGGCTCGCCGACGAATCCGGCCGTGAGTTGCGGGGCTTCCGCGTCGACCGCGGCCTCGACCGCGGCTGGGAGGCCCGGGAGCGCGTCGTCGTCGCGCTCTCGGGCGGCCCGGAGGGCGAGG
>CALMSE010000016.1 GCA_937872275.1 uncultured Leucobacter sp.
AAGGGCGACTTCAGCGAGGTCAGCCGGGTGCTCAACCAGACCGACCTCATGTACTTCTCGGGCGACGACGCGAACGTGCTGCCGCACCTGTCGATCGGGGCCACCGGCCTCATCGGCGTCACCGCGAACGTCACCGCCGCGCCGTACCGCACGATCGTCGACGCGGTGAACCGCGGCGACCTCGCGGCGGCGACCGCCGAGCATCAGCGCCTCGAGCCGCTCGTGCGCGCGATCATGACGCACGTGCCCGGCACGGTGGCCGCCAAGTACGTGCTGCACGGCCTCGGCCGCATCGGCAGCCCGCGCGTGCGACTGCCGCTCGTCGGCCCCGAGGAGTGGGAGGCCGCCCTCATCGAGGACGAGATCGCCCTCGTGAAGGACGTCGCCGGCGTCGACTTCTCGAACTTCCGCCCCGATCGCAACGCCGCCGCCGGCGGCGCGCTGCCCAAGATCGCCGGCACCACCCGATAACCAGCCAGGAGGCTGTCCACTTGACCACCCCACACTACGCACCGCCCGCCCTCGAGAAGGACACCCTGCGCATCACGCCGCTGGGCGGCCTCGGCGAGGTCGGCCGCAACATGACCGTCTACGAGATCCACGGCAAGCTTCTCGTGGTCGACTGCGGGGTGCTCTTCCCCGAGGAGACGCATCCGGGCGTCGACCTGATCCTGCCCGACATCTCGAAGATCGAGGATCGCCTCGGCGACATCGTCGCCATCGTGCTCACGCACGGGCACGAGGATCACATCGGCGGCGTGCCCTACCTGCTGAAGAAGCGCGAGGACATCCCGCTCGTGGGCTCGAAGCTCACGCTCGCATTCGTCGCGGCGAAGCTCAAGGAGCACCGCATCCGCCCGGTGCTGCACGAGGTCGCCGAGGGCGATCGCGTCGAGTACGGCCCGTTCGACCTCGAGTTCATCGCGGTGAACCACTCGATCCCCGATGCGCTCGCCGTCGCGATCCGCACCGACGGCGGGCTCGTCATCGGCACCGGCGACTTCAAGATGGATCAGCTGCCGCTCGACGGTCGCATCACCGATCTGCGCGCCTTCGCCCGGCTGGGCGAGGAGGGCGTCGACCTCTTCATGACCGACTCGACGAACGCCGACGTGCCGGGCTTCACCCCGCTCGAGAAGGACATCGGCCCGGTCCTCGAGCGTGTGATCCACCAGGCGCCCGGCAAGGTCGTGGTGGCCAGCTTCTCGAGCCACGTGCACCGCGTGCAGCAGGTGCTCGACGCCGCTCAGGCGAGCGGACGGCGCGTGGTGCTGCTGGGGCGCTCGATGGTGCGCAACATGAAGATCGCGGCGGACCTCGGCTACCTCGAGGTGCCCGAGGGGCTGCTCGTCGACCTCAAGAAGAGCGGCGACATCCCCGACAGCCGCATCGTCTACATGTCGACCGGGTCGCAGGGCGAGCCGATGGCGGTGCTGAGCCGCATGGCGAACCGCGAGCACCAGGTCGAGATCGGGCCGGGCGACACGGTGATCCTCGCCTCGAGCCTCATCCCCGGCAACGAGAACTCCGTGTACCGCGTCATCAACGGCCTCATGAAGCTCGGCGCGAACGTCGTGCACAAGGGCAACGCGAAGGTGCACGTCTCGGGCCATGCGGCCGCGGGGGAGCTGCTCTACGCCTACAACATCGTGAGGCCTGCGAACGTCATGCCGATCCACGGCGAGTACCGGCACCTCGTCGCGAACGCCGCGCTCGCCATCGAGACCGGCGTGCCGCAGAACCGCACCATCATCGGCGAGAACGGCACCGTCGTCGACCTGGCGGACGGCGTCGCCCGCCAGGTGGGCCAGCTCGACATCGACTTCATCTACGTCGACGGCTCGTCGGTGGGGCGGGTCACCGACGACGATCTGCGCGATCGCCGCGTACTCGCCGAGGAGGGATTCATCTCGGTCATCACCGTCGTCGAGACGAGCCTCGGCCAGATCGTGTCGGGCCCCGAGATCCATGCGAAGGGCGTCGCGGAGGCCGACCACGTCTTCGACACGATCAAGCCGCAGATCGCCGACGCGCTCGAGACCGCGATGAAGGAGGGGGTGGTGGATCACCACCAGCTCCAGCAGATCGTGCGCCGCACCGTCGGCCGCTGGGTGGGCACGAAGCTGCGCCGCAAGGCGATGATCGTGCCGGTCGTCGTGGTGGTCTGAGGGTGGGCGGATCCGCCGCCGCCGATTCGGGGGCCGCTGCCGCTTCGGAGGTCGCCGTCGCCCGGCCGGCCTCTGCGTCGGAGGTCGTGGACTGGAACGAGCTGGTCGCCGCGAACCCCGGCGGCGGCGAGGTGTGGGCCGGCGAGGAGTACCTCGAGGCGAAGCGACACGGCCGGTACCTGCCCCGGCGGGTGATGGTGGATCGGCCCGGCCGATCCGCGCTCGCCGTCGGCGTGCTCGCGAAGCGCGTGCCGGTGCTGGGGGAGTGGTGGCATCTGCCGGCGGGCCCGCCCGGGGAGGACCTGCGCGCGGTGCTCGAGGCGACGGCCGCGGTGGGCGAGCTGGCCCGGCGGCACGGTGCCTTCATGCTGAAGATCGAGCCCCGGCTGCCCGCCGGGGCGGCGGCGGATCGCGCGCTGCGCGCGACGGGGGCGATCCCGTCCGTGCGGATCGTGCCGAACCCCTCGACCGTGCTCGTGGACGTCACCGGCACCGAGCAGGAGCTCTTCGCCCGGCTCGGGAAGAAGGCGCGCAACTCGATCACCCGCGCCGCGCGCGACGGCATCGAGGTGCGGCGCGTGCCCGCGAGCGACGAGAACTGCGCGGCCTTCTCCCGATTGCTGCGCGAGACCGCGGACGGCCGCTTCGTGCTGCGCGAGGAGCGCTACTACCGGGAGTTCTGGCAGCGCTTCGAGCACGCCGGCAACGGTCAGCTGTTCTTCGCCACGAGCGGCGGCGAGCTCGTGGCCGGCGCCTTCGCGATCGCGCTCGGCGACAAGACGACCTACAAGGACGGCGCCTCGCTGCGCGAGAAGCGGGCCTACGGGGCTTCCCACGCGCTGCAGTGGGAGGTGCTGCGCTGGGCGAACGAGCGCGGGGCCCGGGTGCACGACCTGTGCGGTGCGCCTCCATCCGACCGCGCCGACGACCCCGGGCATCCGCTGCACGGCGTGGGCCGCTTCAAGCGCTCGTTCCAGTCCGAGACCACCGACTACGTCGGGGCCTTCGACGTGCCGCTGAAGCCCGCGGCCTACCGCGCCTGGGCCTCCCTGGGGGATCGGCTGGCCCGGCGCTGGAGCCTCGCCGTGCGGAAGGACCCCTACTACTGA
>CALMSE010000017.1 GCA_937872275.1 uncultured Leucobacter sp.
GGATGACGTCGTAGTCGGCCGAGACCTTGCGCAGCACGCCGGCGAGGATCTGCTCCCTGGCGACCTCGCTCACGAGGTGCACCTCGGCGGCCGAGAGGTCGATGTTCGCCGGGATGACGTCGAGGCCCTCCACCCCGGTCCGCTGGATCACGGCCTGCGGATCCTTCACCTTGCCGAGCATGAGGTCGTAGACCGTGGGCACGTCGTGCGCGGGCACGCCGAGCCCCGCCGAGAGCGCGCCCTGCGGGTCGAAGTCGACCGCGAGCACGCGGCGGCCGTAGCGCGCGAGCGCGGCTCCCAGGTTGATGGCGGTGGTGGTCTTGCCCACGCCGCCCTTCTGGTTGCACATCGAGACGATGCGCGCCGGGCCGTGCCTGTCGAGCTTCTTCGGCACCGGGTAGAAGCGTTCGGGCCGCCCGGTCGGGCCGATCGTGCTCGCGCTCTTCGCCACGCTGACCCCTTTCCGCTCGTTGACGCTCAATCCTATCGCGCGCGGAACGGCCGCGGCCCCGAGGTTCCGTAGTCCCCCGGGGCCGCTCCGTTCGTCCTCGCGCTCAGCGGCCCGAGCCGCCGAGGGTGCCGACCGTGTCGCCGGCGGGATCCCAGACCATGCACAGCACCTCGCGGTCGCCGTTCTTCCAGGAGCCCTCCGTCGGGTACATCGGCCAGTAGTCGATCTGCGAGTCGGCGTAGGGGGTGCCGACGAAGCCCTCGAACTCCGCGTAGCAGCCCTCGTCGGCGATGCGGATCACCTCGTCGTTGCCGGGATACGTCGACTCCGTGATGTCGAAGGAGTAGTAGATCTCATCGGCGTGGGGCTCCGAGCACGGCACCACGGGCACGCTCATCGTCTCGTCTCCCATGCTCTCGTCGGTGTCGAGGCAGTCGCCGACCCGCAGCGAGAACACGTCCGCGTTCGTGTTCTCCTCGACGATGTCGCCGGATTCCGCGTCGCGCACCGGCGCCGAGTTTCCGCCCGTGAGCGCCGAGAGCGCCGAGCAGCCGGTGAGCGCCGAGAGGCTCACGACGAGAGCCGGCACGATCAGGAGGGTGCGCTTGTTCAGATTCATGGTTCCTTCAATCTTCAGGTGCTGTGGTTCCCCGCATTTCCCCAGACCAGCCTACCGGGGGAATCGGCGACGGACCGGCGGGGGGCGGGGCGGGGCGCCGCCCGGCGGGGTCGGGAGCCCTACCGCGCTCGGGGGTGCGAGAGCAGATAGTGCTCGCGCAGCGTGTCCGCGGTGACCTGCGTGTAGATCTGCGTGGTGGTCACCGAGGAGTGCCCGAGCAGCTCCTGCACGGTGCGCACATCGGCGCCGCCCGCGAGCAGATGGGTGGCGAAGGAGTGGCGCAGCGTGTGCGGCGAGCACTCGGCCACGAGCTCGGCGCGCTCCGCCGCGGCGCGGATCGAGAGCCACACGCTCTGGCGCGACATGCGCGCCCCGCGCGGGCCGACGAAGAGCGCAGGCGTGCCGCGTCCCCTCTCGACCATGTCCGGCCGAGCCCGCACGAGGTAGGCGGCGAGCGCGCGGCCAGCGAAGCCCCCGTAGGGCACGATCCGCTGCTTCGATCCCTTGCCGGTGACGCGCAGGAAGCCGCCGTCCTCGAGCCTGCGCACGGGGTCGACCCAGGCGTCGCCCTGCGCGGCGCCGCTCAGCAGGTCGTCGAGGTCGAGCGAGGTGATCTCGCTGACCCGCGCGCCGCTGGCGTAGAGCAGCTCGAGCAGGGCGCGATCCCTGAGACTCACGGGGTCGTCGCCGTCGACGGCTCCGAGCAGCGCCTCCACCTGCCCCGTCGAGAGCGCCTTCGGCAGCCTGCGCCCCTTCTTGGGCGTGCGCACCCCGCTGCCGGCGAAACCGGGCAGCAGGCCCTCCTCGTAGAGGAAGCGGTGCATCCCGCGCACGGTCGACAGCCGCCGGCTGATGGTGCTGGGAGAGAGTCGAGGCTGCGCCTCCCCCTCGGGCCGACCGCCGGAGGCGCTCGGGAGCCCCGGACGTCCGGAACCGGGCGTCCGCGTGTCCGGGCCTCCGTTCAGCTCGGCGACGTACTCGGCGAGCGTCTCGGGCTCGACGCGGGAGAGATCGTCGATGCCGCGCTCGGCGAGCCAGGCGGCATAGGCGGCGAGATCGCGCTCGTAGGCGGCGAGGGTGTTCTCGGAGAGGCCGCGCTCGATGGCGACGTGTCTGAGATAGCGGGCGGATCCGCTACCCGGACCGATGCCGCTCGCCACGGCGCGCCTAGGCGTCGAACAGGCGCGTCGCCTCGCGGCGCTGGATCGCAGCGGCCGCGAGCCCCGCGAAGAGCGGGTGCGGTTGGCTGGGGCGCGAGCGCAGCTCGGGGTGGGCCTGGGTGGCGATGTAGAAGGGGTGCGTCTCCCGCGGCAGCTCGACGTACTCGACGAGGCTCCCGTCGGGGCTCGTGCCCGAGAACGAGAGCCCGGCCGCGGCGATCTCGTCGCGATAGCGGTTGTTCACCTCATAGCGATGCCGGTGCCGCTCGCTCACCGCCGAGGCGCCGTAGAGCTCGGCCGCGAGGGATCCCTCGGCGAGTGCCGCCTCGTAGAGGCCGAGGCGCATGGTGCCGCCGAGGTCGCCGCCGGCGATGTGCTCGACCTGCTCGGCCATCGTCGCGATGACCGGCACCGGGGTCTCGGGGTCGAACTCGGTCGACGAGGCCCCGGCGAGCCCCGCGACGTTGCGGGCGTACTCGATGACCATGCACTGGAGGCCGAGGCAGAGCCCGAGCACGGGGATGCCGTTCTCTCGGGCGAAGCGCAGTGCGCCGAGCTTGCCCTCGATGCCGCGGATGCCGAAGCCGCCGGGCACGCAGACGCCGTCGACCTCGCCGAGCTGCTCGAGCACGCCCTCGGGCGTCTCGCAGGCGTCGGAGGCGACCCACTTGATGTTCACCTTGGTGGCGTGCGCGAATCCGCCCGCGCGCAGCGCCTCGGTGACCGAGAGGTAGGCGTCGGGGAGGTCGATGTACTTGCCGACAAGCGCGATCGTCACCTCGCCTCTCGGGTTGTGCACGGCGTCGAGCACCGGCTGCCAGCGGCTCCAGTCGACCTCGTCCACGCGGCCCGCGAGGCCGAGGTGCTCGACCACGGTCTGGTCGAGGCCCTGCTCACTGAAGAGCATGGGGAGGTCGTAGATGCTCTTCACGTCGATGGCGTTCACCACGGCGCCCTCGTCGACGTCGCACATGAGCGCGATCTTGCGGAGGTTGTCCTCGGTGACCGGGCGGTCGCTGCGCAGCACGAGGGCGTCGGGCTGGATGC
>CALMSE010000018.1 GCA_937872275.1 uncultured Leucobacter sp.
TCTTCCGATCTCCTCGCGGAGCTGCTGCGCGACGGCGCGCTTGGCGACGCCGGCTATCGGGCGGCGCTGGGCGCCCTCGGCGCCGAGCGGCTCGCCGAACTCGTCTGGCTGCAGGGCTACTACGCGATGCTCGCCACGGCGCTCGCCACCTTCCGGCCTCCGCTGCCTCCGGGCGCCGACGGCGTGCTCACCGGGCGCGTGCCGGCGGATCCCGCGCCCGAATCGTGAACCATCACCCGCCCGCGGGCGCCGCCCCGGGCCCATTCCGCGCAACACCCCCGAAGGAGCTCACATGCTGAGAGTCGGAACCATCGTGCAGGCAGACGGCACCACCGCCGTGGCGGTCACCGCCGACGAGGAGAACGAGCCCGCGCGAGCCGCGATCCTCGCCGACTACGCCGACGTCGATGCGCTCATCGCCGCGGGCGACGCCTGGCGGCCCGCGGCCGACGCCGCGCTCGCCGGGAAGCTCGTCGACGTGGGGACGCTGGTATGGGCGCCCCCCGTGCGCCGCCCCGGCAAGGTCGTGTGCGTGGCGCTGAACAACAGCGCCAACCCCGACCGCATCATGCGCGGGCCCGAGACCCCGGCGATGTTCGTGAAGCCGTCCTCCTCGCTCATCGGCAGCGGGCAGCCCATCATCGTGAAGGAGAAGTACGGCCGGGTGCACCCCGAGCCCGAGCTCGTCGCGGTGATCGCGAAGGGCGGCGCCGACATCGCGGTCGAGGACGCGCTCGACCACGTCTTCGGCTACACCATCATCAACGACCTCACCTCGCCCACCATGCGCGACGCCGACACCTTCCACTACCGGGCGATCCACCCCGACCCCGAGGCGGAGGACGGCATCCGCTACGTCGACAGCTGGGTGAGCTACCCGGCGCGCTACAAGGGCTCGGACACCTTCGGCCCGATCGGGCCCTGGGTCGCGCTCGCCGAGTCGATTCCCGATCCGCACACCCTGCGCATCACCTGCACCCACGACGGCCGCCTGGTGACCGACGACAACACCGCGAACCTGCGCTACAGCGTGGCCGAGGTGCTGAGCTTCGCATCGGGGTACATGACCTTCGAGCCGGGCGACGTGCTCGCCATGGGCACGGCGCTGAAGAAGTCGGCGAAGGGCGGCGCGGTGCAGAACGTCGACCTGACGAGGCTCGGCGGCGTCATCGAGGTGTCGATCGAGAGGATCGGCACGCTCAGCAACCCGGTCGAGCAGCGATGACCGGCTCGGGCACGTCGACCCGGGTGCCCGAGGGGCGCCCGGTGCCTCCCGCGGCACGAGCCGAGATCGAGGACCTGAACGCCCGCTTCGCGTGGGCGCTCGACCTGCACGACTTCGACGCGCTCACCGACGTGTTCATCGCCGACGCCCACTACGCGTCGCTGGGCCGGGAGTTCCACGGCCGCGACGAGCTGATCGCCTCGTTCCGATCCCGAGGCGGCGCCCGCACCACGCGCCACGGCCTGGGCAACCTGCTGCTCGCCGGGCGGCCCGACGGCACCGTGACCGGTCTCGGCAGCTGGCACACCTTCGCGGCCCACGTCGAGACGAGCCCGGATGAGCCCGCACCCGTCGGCCTCTACATGGTGGCCGACTTCCACGACCGCTACGTCGAGACGGCGGCGGGCTGGCGGATCGCCGAGCGCATCATCGTGCCGGTGCTGCGAGAGGCGGGCCTCGGCCCGGGCGCCGCGGGGCAGAACTGACGACCGACCATCACCCGCCATCGAGCACAGGAGCTGCAATGAGCGATCGCACCGAACCGCTGAACGAACTGGGCCACCTGGCCCACGGGGCCATCACCACGGCCGCGCCCGAGGAGACGCTGCGCTACTTCACGCAGCTGCTCGGCATGGACGTCGTGGCCCAGGAGGGGCCGGCCACCTACCTGCGCGCCTTCGGCGACTACGAGGAGTGGAGCTTCAAGGTCATCGCGGCCGAGGCCGCGGGGCTCGACCACGTCGCGTGGCGCATGACGAGCGCAGAGGCGCTGGCGCGCCGGGTCGCGTGGCTCGAGGCCAACGGGCACGGCGGCGAGTGGATCGAGCCCGACCGCGGGAAGGGCCCCTTCTACCAGTTCTCGGACCCCGACGGGCACCGCTTCCGCATCTACTTCGAGACCACCAAGTACGTGGCGCCGCCCGAGGAGCGGCCGGTCATCCCGGTGAACTTCCAGCGCTACGTGGGCCGCGGCGCGAACGTGCGGCGCCTCGACCACGTCAACCTCCTGGCTCGCGACGTGCGGGCCAACCGGGAGTTCTGGGAGCGGGGCTTCGGCATCCGCACCTACGAGATCATCCGCCACCCCGACGGCAGCGAGGCGGGCGCGTGGATGAGCGGCACCATCCAGGGGCACGAGCTCATCTACACGCAGGAGATGACGAGCGGATCGGGCCGCCTGCACCACTTCGCCTTCGTGGTCGACACCCGCGAGGAGGTGCTGCGCGCGGCCGAGATCATGGCCGACGCGCGCATCTACATCGAGGCCGGGCCCTCGAGGCACACCGCCATCCAGGGCTTCTACCTCTACACGCGCGAGCCGGGCGGCAACCGCATCGAGGTCGCCAACGGCGGGTACCTCGTGCTCGACCCCGACGCCGAGACCTACGTGTGGACGATCGACGAGTGGAAGCAGAAGCCCGGCTGGGGCGCGCCGATCCCGCCGGAGTTCCACGTCTACGGCACACCCGTCGTCGAGGAGTGAGGCGGCGGGGCGGGCACCGCGCGCCCGCCCCGCCGCGATCCCGCGTCAGAAGCTCGTGATCACCGAGCGGGCCACGCCGCCCCGCTTGAGCGCCTCGTAGCCCTCGTTGATCTCGTCGAGGGAGATGGTCTGCGAGACGAGCTCGTCGAGCTTGAACCGGCCCTGCAGATAGAGCTCGGCGTACATGGGGATGTCGACCTTGAGGTTGGTCGACCCCATCGCGACGGCGCGCACGCCCTTCTGGTTCGCCGTGATGTCCTCGAAGAGCAGCAGCTCGAGGGTCGTGCCGGGGCGCTGCACCCCGATGAGATAGGCGGTGCCGCCCTTCTCGAGCATGGCGACCGACTGCTCGGCGGTCTGCTTGAGTCCGATGACCTCGAAGGCGTGCGTGACGCCGCCGCCGGTGAGTTCCCTGACCGCTTCGACCGGGTCGGTGCTGCTCGCGTCGACGAGGTCCGTCGCGCCGAAGTCCCGCGCCATGTCGAGCTTGCCCTGCTGCAGGTCGATGGCGATGATGCGGCGCGCGCCGGCGAGTGCGGCGCCCTGGATGACGTTGAGACCGACGCCGCCGCAGCCGATCACGGCGACGGTGTCGCCGGGGCGCACCCGCGCGCTGTTGATCGCCGCCCCGGCGCCCGTGACGACGCCGCAGCCGAGCAGGGCCGCCACCTCGAAGGGGATGCCGGCGGGGATCTTCACGATGTTGTTCTCGTGCACGAGCGCCCGCTCGGCGAAGCCGCCGATGCCGATGAACTGGGCGACCGGCGCGCCGTCGAGGGTGATGCGGGCGCCCTCCTCGGGGCGGCGGCGGATCTCCTCTGGGCGGCGGCAGCGGTAGCGCTCGCCGCGCAGGCAGCTGTCGCACTGGCCGCAGCTGGTGATCGGAGAGGCGACGACGACGTCGCCGACCGCGAACTCGCGCACGTCGGGGCCGACCTCGAGCACGACGCCGGCGATCTCGTGCCCCAGCAGGGCGGGCATGGGGAAGCCGCGATCCACCTCCGCGACGCCGAGGTCGCTGTGGCAGAGGCCGCTGGCCTTGACCTCGATCAGCACCTCGCGCCCGATCGGGGCGGCGAGCTGCACCTCGGTGACGAGGAACGGGCTCCCTACTGCGGGAGTGATGGCTGCGCGCATGATGTTCTGGCCTCTCTGTTCAAGGATATGCTGCCAGTTCCGGCGGCACGGTCGAGGTCTGTGGCGCCCTCGTCAGCATTGACACGTGCCGATGCATGTGACAATTTTATAACTACAATGCATTTTCTACTCAAGTCTGTATAGTTGTTACCGGTGGTCCGGACCCCGCATCGAGGTCCGCTGCCGTACCCACACACGCGGAACTGGGCTCGAACTCTCGGGTCGCAGTCCCTCAATGAGGAGGAACCATGAAGAAGACCGCCCTTCCGCTGCTCGGCCTCGCAGCCGCCGCAGCTCTCGCGCTGTCCGCCTGCGGCGGCAGCACCGCGCCCGCGCCCGAGACCGACGGGTCCGATACCGGTTCCGAGCCCACGAAGCTCAGCATCCAGGTGGCGCCGATCCAGTACGAGCCCGCGCTCATCGCCCTGCAGGAGGGCTACTTCGAGGAGGCGGGCCTCGACGTCGACATCACCTTCGGCGCGGGCCCCGCGGAGATGCTCGCCGCAGTGGTCGCGGGAGAGGTCGACATCGCCGCCACCTCGTGGTCGGCGCTTGCCCAGGCCGTCAACGAGGGCATGCCGGTCCGCGGCATCGCCGGCAACGGCATCGTGAGCCCCGACTTCGACTCCTCGGGCGTGCTGGTCGCGGCCGACAGCGACATCCAGACCGTCGCCGACCTCGAGGGCAAGACCGTCGGGGTCGTCGGCATCGGCACGGGCACCGAGGTGCCCCTGTTCATGCAGGCGCTCGAAGAGGGCGTGAAGGATCCCGAGGGCACCATCACCCAGGTCGCCATCCCGTACGCCGGCATGCAGGCCGCCCTCGAGTCCGGTACGGTCGATGCCGTGTTCCCCGCCGACTCGTTCTACTTCCAGATCAAGGAGTCGGGCGCGCGCCAGATCGCCAGCCCGGTCCGCGAGTTCCAGGGCAACGCCCCGGTGACCATCTGGACCTCGAAGACCGAGTGGATCGACGCCAACGCCGACACGCTCGAGCGCTTCCAGGAGGCGATGGGCAAGGCCATCGACTTCTACATGGACGAGGCGAACGAAGACGCCGTGCTGCAGGTGCGCGCCGACCACCTCGAGGTGTCGATCGACGAGCTTCCGAGCCGCACTCTGGTCCCGATGAGCCTGGCGATCAACTTCCCCGAGCTGCAGACTCAGCTCGACGCCATGAAGACCTTCGGTCACCTGCCCGCGATGGAGTCGGCCGAGCTCTTCTGGGACGGTGCTCCTCGGAACGAGTAATCCTCGCTGAGAGCCCCTCAGAAGCACCATCCGAGATTCCATCGAGGAACGAGATCTCATGAACACCAGTACCAGACGGTTCGACATCATGCTCGCCGTGCGGCGCATCGTCGCAGTGGTCGTGCTGCTCGCGCTGTGGCAGCTCGTCATCTCCCTGAACCTGGCGCCTTCGATGACGCCGGGCGCCTGGGACGTGCTGACCTCCATCTGGGAAGTTCTCATCTCGGCGACATTCTGGGGGGCTCTCCTGCAGACCGTCACCGCGGCGCTGGCCGGTTGGGCCATCGCCGCGGTGGCGGGCATCGTGCTCGGTCTCTTGATCGGGGCCATGCCCCCGGTCGATCGCGCCACCTCGGTGCTCGTGGACTTCGGCCGCTCGTTCCCCGTCATCGCTCTCATGCCCGTCGTGATCATGCTGCTCGGCACCAACATCCGCATGGAGATCGTGATCGTCGCCCTATCCTGCCTCTGGCCGGTGCTGGTGCAGACGATCTACGGATCGCGTCGGCTCGAGTCCGCCGTCTCCGACACGGTCAAGGTGTTCCGCATCCCGCGGCCGCTGTACTTCCGGCGGGTACTGCTGCCCTCGGCCACGCCGTTCATCGCGACAGGCCTGCGCATCGCCGCCTCGATCTCGATCCTCATCGCGGTCTCGGTCGAGGTCATCAGCCAGACCCCCGGCATGGGGCGTCAGATCACTCTGGCGCAGGAGCTGCAGAAGTGGGACGTGGCGTTCGCCTACCTCTTCTTCGCGGGTCTGCTCGGATGGGGGATCGCGACCGGTCTCAGCGCGCTCGAGAAGCGCCTGCTCAAGTGGAACAGGTTGAGCGATGACTGACCGACGACCCCACGACCTCTCCCGTCTCTCCCACCACACGATTGGATCGCAACGATGACCTCGGTGCTTCGCATCCTTGAGCGCCTGTGGCTGCCTGTCGTGCTGATCGCGGTCTGGTGGATCGGCAGCGCGAACAGCACGAACCCCTACGTCCCCTCCCTCGAGAAGATCAGCACGACGCTGTGGCGCGACATCGTGGAGGGAGGGATCCTCAACGGCGCGATGTTCAGCCTCACCAATCTCGCGGTGGGCCTGGGCGCCGCCATCGTGATCGGCGTGGGCATCGGGCTCCTGCTCGGCGAGTCGAAATGGCTGTTCGACACGGTCTCGCCGCTCATCCACTTCATCCGCTCGGTGCCCCAGGCCGCACTGGTCCCGCTGATCATCGGCGCCTTCGGCATCGGGGCGGGGCCCAAGATGTGGGCGATCGGCTTCGCCTGCGTCTGGCCGATCCTGCTCAACACGATCGACGGCGTGCTCGGCGTCGAGCTGACGATCCGTCGGGTATCGAAGGTCTACCGGGTACCCCGCGGCCTCTACTTCCGCAAGGTCGTGCTGCCCGCCGCGATGCCGCAGATCGTCGCCGGCGTGCGCGTCGCCCTGCCCATCGGCATCGTCGTCATGGTGGTCAGCGAGCTCTTTGCCGCGAAGGAAGGCCTCGGCTACTACATCCTGAACAACTCCTCGCGATTCAAGGTTCCCGAGACCTGGGCCGGCGCCCTGCTCGTCGGCGTCATCGGGTACCTGTTGTCGCTGCTCTTCGTCGTCATCGAGCGCCGCGTGCTGCGCTGGTACTTCCTGTCCGGCGCCAAGTAAGCGC
Organism: uncultured Leucobacter sp.; assembly: GCA_937872275.1. Lineage (GTDB taxonomy): Bacteria > Actinomycetota > Actinomycetes > Actinomycetales > Microbacteriaceae > Leucobacter. Next base: position 6,754 of record CALMSE010000018.1, read on the forward strand.
GAACCACAGACTTTCTCGCAAAGGAATCACGAGTCATGAACGCTGAAACCACCTCCTCCATCCCAACCTTCACCCATGACGGAGACGGGCCGCTGCTCACCGTCGAAGGGCTGACCATGAGCTACGGCCAGGGCGAGAGCTTCAACCCGATCCTCAAGGATCTGAACCTGGATGTGCAGGGCGGCGAGTTCGTCTCGATCGTCGGCCCTTCGGGCGTGGGCAAGACCACTCTGCTGCGCTGCCTCTCCGGCCTCATCCGGCCGAACGGGGGCACCATCACGGTGAACGGCGACGTGGTCAACGGGCCCCACCCCGACATCGCCGTCGTCTTCCAGGACTACAGCCGGTCGTTGATGCCCTGGATGAACACCCGCGACAACGTCGCCTTCCCTCTGCAGGGCCGCGGCGTGGCGAAGAAGGAGCGTCAGCACACGGCGGATCGCAATCTCGAAGCGGTGGGCCTCGGCGGGCAGGGCGACAAGTACCCCTGGGAGATGTCGGGCGGCATGCAGCAGCGGGTGGCCATCGCCCGCGCCCTCGCCTACCACTCGCCGGTGCTGCTCATGGACGAGCCCTTCGCCTCAGTCGACGCGCAGACCCGTTTCGATCTCGAGGACCTCGTGATCGACCTGCACGCCAACCTGGGGGTGACGATCATCCTCGTGACGCACGACATCGACGAGGCGCTCTACCTCGCCGACAAGGTCGTGGTGATCGCCGAGAAGCCCGCCACCGTGGTCGATGTGATCGAGACCGGTTTCGGTGCGGAGCGCGACCAGGTCGCCACGAAGGCGGACCCCCGCTTCACCGAGGCGCGCGCCCGCATCCTTCACCGCCTGCGCGACCAGCACTGACGCGGTGCCGGTGGCGCATCGCCGCCCCGGTCCGCACAAACGAGAGAGGCTATTCAACGGATGATCGCGAAGAATCCCCGGCACATGGTGCTCACCACCTTCATGCTGCCCGCTGGGTATCACAAGGACAGCTGGCGGATGCCCGGCAGCCGGGTCGAAGAGGTGCCGAACCTCGATTTCGTGCTCGATCTCACGCTCATGGCCGAGCGCGCCAAGCTCGACGCGGTCTTCTTCGGCGATATCGCCCACGGCAACACGGTGCTGCGCGGCGATATCAAGATGAACGGCTTCTTCGAACCGATGACCACGCTGGCCGCCCTCGCCGCCCGCACGAGCAACATCGGCCTCATCGGCACGGTCTCGACCTCTTTCGAGAACCCCTATACCGTCGCCCGCCAGATCGCCGGTATCGATCACATGTCAGGCGGTCGTGCCGGCTGGAACCTGGTGACCTCCTCCGACGGATACCAGAATTTCGGGAAGTCCATGCCCGATCCCGAGGAGCGCTATCGCCGCGCGCTCGAGTTCGCGGGTATCGTGCGGGCCCTCTGGGATTCATGGGGTGACGACGCCGTCATCGTGGACCGGGAGACGGGCGCGTACGCCGACCTCTCGAAGATCCACCGCATCGATCACGAGGGCGAGTTCTATCGGGTCGAGGGTCCGATGCCCGGGCCTCGCTCCCCGCAGGGTCAGCCCATCATCGTGGTCGCGAGCTCCTCCGACGCGGGTCTGCCCCTCGTGGGCCGTCACGCCGATGGGGTGTACACCGTGCAGCCGCTCAAGCCCGGCTCTCTCGCTGCCTACGAGCGTGTGAAGAGGGCGGTGGCCGATGTGGGCCGCGACCCGGCCCACACGAAGGTGCTGCCGGGCATCCTGCCGATCATCGGGGACACCCAGAAGGAAGCCGATGAGCTGGCGGCGGAGCTCGCGAGCTACGTGAACCTCGAATTCGGTCGCCAGCAGGTCGGTGCCGACCTCAGGCTCGACCTCTCCGAACTCGACTACGACGAGACGATTCCCGCGGAATGGTTCTCCGATGACCCGAGACTCGGCAGCCGCTACGCCGTCTACAAGCGCAAGAGCGTGGATCAGGGCATGACCCTGCGGGAACTCATCGTCGACCTGGCTCGCTCCACCGGTCACCAGTGGGTCGCGGGCACCGCCGACAGGATCGCCGACATCATGGTCGACTGGTTCGATGACGGCGCCTGCGACGGCTTCAACCTGAACTCCCCCTTCAATCCCGGCGGTTTCCGGCTCATCTGCGACAAGCTCGTGCCCGAGCTCCAGAACCGCGGCTACTTCCGCGAGGAGTACGAAGGCACGACGCTGCGAGACAACCTCGGTCTGCCGCACCCCGCGGCCTGATCTTCCGCGAGCGAGCCGCGCCCGCCGAGCGATGCACGGTTCTCACCGATCTTCAACGAACAGGAGCAGGCGAATGACCGCCATCGACCCCCGCACCGAATTCCTCGACCGCGCTGAAGGGATCGTCGGCGCCGAGAACGTGGTGCGCCCCGGCGTCCCGGAGGGCTATCGCGATCCCTTTCCGCTGCATACCGGGCGCACCCCCTGGCCGGGGGTGCGCCCGGGCGGCGTAGAGGAGGTGCAGGACCTCCTGCGGCTCGCGAACGAGACCGGCACGCCGCTGTGGGTGTTCTCGCGCGGCAAGAACCTCGGCTACGGCGGCCCCGAGCCCCGCGACGTCGACCAGGTCGCCCTCGATCTGAGCCGTATGAAGAAGATCCACGAGGTCAACGCCGAGCTCGGCTACGCCATCGTCGAACCGGGCGTCACCTTCTTCGACCTCTTCGAGTACATCCAGGAGCGCAAGCTCCCGCTGTTCACCTCCGTGCCGGCGCTCGGCTGGGGCTCGGTGCTCGGCAACGCCCTCGACCGCGGCTACGGCATGTCGCCCTACGGCGATCACGTGCAGCAGCTCTGCGGCATGGAGGTCGTGCTGCCCGACGGCGATCTGCTGCGCACGGGCATGTGGGCGATCCCCGACAGCCCGCTCGGTCCCGTGTTCAAGGGCGGCTTCGGCCCGAACGTCGACATGCTCTTCACCCAGTCGAACCTGGGAGTGGTGGTGCGCGGCGCGATCTGGCTGATGCCCTGGCCCGAGGCCTACGCCGTCGGCGAGATCACGGTCGAGAACGAGGCGGATCTGCCGAAGCTCGTCGACCGCATCGCGGAGCTGCGCCGCCGCGAGATCTTCCAGAACAACTGCCTCGTGGGCAACGTGGTGCGGGCCGGAACCATGCAGGGCTCGCGCAAGAAGTGGTACGACGGTGAGGGCTCGATCCCCGAGGACGTCATCGAGGAGATGCGCCAGAAGATGGGCATCGGGCAGTGGAACGCGCGCTTCGCCCTCTACGGCGATGCGGCCATGATCCGCGAGCGCGAGCGGATCATCCGCGAGGCCTTCGACCTGCCCGGCTTCGAGGTGAAGCTCAGCCTCTACGAGGGCAAGGACGGCGCCCCCGTGAGCTACGACGACATCGAGCCCCACAACATCACCACGATGGCGGGCATGCCGACGCTCGCGGGTCTCGAGAGCATCAAGTGGTACGCGGAGGACGGCGGGCACATCGACATCGCTCCGCTCCTGCCCGCGCGCGGCGAGGAGGTCTACGACTTCTACCGGGAGGCGAAGCGCCTCTATACCGAGGCCGGCTTCGACATCTACGTGGGGTACCACGTGTACGCGCGGCACCTTGTGCACGTCACCATGATCTTCTTCGAGAACGGCAACGAGGAGCAGCTGGCCCGCGCCCGCGAGCTCTACGAGCAGGTGCGCAGGGAGGCGGCCAGCCGGGGGTACTCGCCCTATCGCGGGCACGTCGACAACATGGATGACATCGCCAGGGTGTTCTCCTACAACGACCACGCCATCCTGCGCTTCCAGGAGCGGCTGAAGGACGAGCTCGATCCTGCCGGCATTCTCGCCCCCGGCAAGCAGGGCGTGTGGCCGGAGCGCTTCCGCGACGCCTCGCTCGGTCGTGGCAGCAAGTCCTAGCGCGATGCGTGGAGCGCCCTGGGCACCCCCGGTTCGGGGCCCGGGCGCTCAGCGCTGGTCTCGGTCGGCCGCGTCCGCCGCGGTGCCGAGCGATTCGAGCTGCTCCAGCAGCAGCGGCTCATTCGCCAGCAGTCGATAGAGCAGCTGCACCAGCAGGGTGCGCTCCTCCTCGCTGAAGCCCGAGAGGATCAGTTCCTGGCGCTCGAAGGCGAAGGGGATCAGCTCGTGGTAGACCTGCTCCCCGGCCGGTGTGAGGAAGAGATAGCGGGAGCGCTTGCCGACGTGCACCCAGCTCACCCAGCCCTTGTCGATCAGCAGCGCGATGCTGCGGGAGAGCGCGGCCTTGTCGAGGTCGAGGGGACCGGCGAGTTCGGTGGCGCGCACGCCGGGTTGCACGGCGATCGCCGCCAGCGTGCGCCAGTCGTTCACCCCGAAGCCGTGCGTCGCCTGCACCGCCTTCGAACCGGTCGTGGAGATCATGTTCGCCGCCGCGCGGATGAGCATCGGGACGTGCTCGTGGGAGATCGACAGGGGTGAGAGCCGCCGGGTGACGAGACCCTCGGCCTCGGCGACGACCAGCGCCTCCTCGGGGATCGAACCCGTGGCGCTCACGCCTCCGCCTCCGCGAGGGAGAGCGTGAGCGGGGCGAACTCGGTGCCCGGAGGGTAGACGAAGTTGAACAGCGGTTCCGCCTCCGGGGCGAGCCGGGTGCTGAAGCGCCGGGCGCCGTCCCGCCGCGCGGTCTCCTGCAATTCGACCAGCCTCAACCTCTCACCCTCTTTCCCCAGGGGATCCGCGATCCACAGTGCACCGTCTTCGATACGCACTGTATCCAGGTTCAGGGTGAGTGCGCCATCGTGGGCGCGCAGCCTGACGCCTCCCGCGGCGCTGAACACGCCCTCCCGCTCCGAGCCGATGATGCGCACGCCCGATGCCTCGGAGTAGCCGGCCGCTCCGCACGTGGTGACGGTGAAGTCGTCGAGCCGCCGCAGGTAGTCGAGGAACGGCGGGTGCACCGGCCAGGTCAGTGCCACGGCGCCGGAGGTGGTGCCGGGACCCGTCGTCTCGGCGCCGGGGGCGCCCGGATGCCGCCCGGCTCGGAGGTCGGCGGCGATGACGCGCGCGAGTTCTCGCGAGTCGCTGCGCTGGGTCGCGATGGTGCCGCGGGGGCCGCGGCGCAGCCAGCCCGCGACGTAGAGCCCCGGCACGACGCGCCCGGTCTCCGCGGGCTCGTCGCCGGGGAAGGGCCCGAGCTCGCCTGGGGTGCGCGCGAAGCCGATGGCGGTGACGACGGTGTCGGCCTCGAGCGGGATGCCCACCGCCTGATCCGACGCGGCTCGCGGGACGATCTCCAGGGCGCGCACGCTCGAATCGCCGACGATGCGCGCCGGCCGATACCCGAACCACCACTCGATGCTCAGCCGGTGCTTCGCCCGGTCGTGCTGCGTCTCGCACATCGCGCGCAGCAGCGCCGACCGCTCGCCCTCGGGGCCGTCGGCCTCGGCGCCGAGGTGCAGCCGGTGCGCGATGCCGTCGATCGCCGCGATCTCGCGCAGCATCGCGAGGTCGGCCCTGGCGTCGTCGGGCAGCGATCGGCTGAGCACATGGACGGTGCGCAGGCCCTCGGTGAACGCGGCGCGCGCCGCCTCGTCGATCCCGCTGTCCGCGAGCTCCGAGGCGGGCTTCGCGAGGAGGCGGATCGCGTCCATGGCCACGTTGCCGGCGCCGACGACCACCGAGACCGGGCCGAGGGGTCGCGGATCCACCCGCAGCTCGGGATGCCCGTTCAGGGTGCGCAGCAGGAGACCGGCCCCGATCACGCCGTCGAGGCCCGCTCCATCGAGGTCGAGGGGGAGGTCGTCGGGCAGGCCGATCGCGAGCACGACCGCATCGAAGCCGGCCCGCAACTCGGCGAGCGGAACCCCGGAGGGCCCGCCCACCTCCACTCCGCAGTGGAGGACGACCCCGTCGCGCTCGAAGAGCCGGTCGAACTGGCGGGCGACCGCGCGGGTGCCCGCGTGATCGGCGGCCACGCCGTAGCGGGCGAGGCCGTACGGGTCGGGCAGCTCCTCGAAGACCTCGAGGACGGCGCGCGGCCCCAGTTCGCGGCGGAGCGCCTGGGCGGTGTAGCAGCCGCTCGGCCCCGAGCCGACGATGGCGATGCGCGGTGATCCACTCGCCCGCTCGGCTGCGCCTGGGCTCGCTCCCGGGTCGGCCGCCACGGGGCCGGAAGCTGCCGCGGCGCCCGTTGCCGCGGACGCGGCGCTGCTCACCTCCATGCCGCGGGCGCGCTCGACACCACGTTCAAGAACACGTTGGCCGCGCGCTGCGGCTCAGCGGTGAGTTCGAGCCGCAGCCCGCGCTTCGCGAACTCGCTCAGCATCACCCGGCTCTCGAGCCGCGCCAGCTGGTTGCCCAGGCACAGGTGCGGGCCGCCCGCGCCGAAGGCGGTGTGCCGGGGGCGCCGCGCGAAGTCGACCTCGTAGGGGCGTTCGAAGGCGGCCGGGTCGTAGTTGGCAGCCGCGAACCAGGTGATCAGGTAGTCGCCACGCTCGATGGCCTGACCGCCGATCTCGGTGTCTTCGGTGGCGGTGCGGGCCATGTGCGAGATGGGCGCGTTCACGCGCAGCAGCTCTTCGATGACGGCCGCCCACTGCTGATCGGGCGCCTCGCGCAGGGGTGCGAGCAGCTCGGGCCGGCGCGTGAAGAGGACGAGGCTGTGCGTGAGCAGCGAGTGCGTGGTCTCGAAGCCGGCGCTGAGCAGGGCCAGGAAGATGTTGGCGAACTCGGTCTCGGTGATGGGCTCGCCCGCGGCTTCGGCCCGGGTCAGCTCCGTCGTCATGTCGTCCGCGGGCTCTGCCAGGCGCAGCTCGCGCATCCTCAGCGCGTAGGTGAGGATCTCCTCGCGGGCGGCCAGCGCGCCCGCGGGACCGATCTTCGGGTTCGAGGAGGAGAAGGTGCGGTTGCTGGTCTCGATCACCCATTCCCGGTCTTCGAGGGGAACCCCGAGGAGCCCCGTGATCACCCGCGACGGCAGCTGCTCGGAGATGTCGTGCACGATGTCGAGTTCGCGCTTCTCCTGCGCGGCGTCGAGCACGCCCGCGACCACGTCCTCGATCCACCCGCGCATGGTGCGCATGACCGAGGGGGAGAAGGCCCGGCTCGCGTAGCCCCGCAGCCGGGTGTGCAGAGGCGGATCCGAGAAGGCCATGTCTTCGATCGGGCCGGTGGTGCGCTCCCAGCGGGCGCGCACGTTCGGAAACACCGTGCCGCTCGCCGAGCTGAAGCGGCGCACGTCTCGGCTGACCTCCTGGATGTCGGCGATGCGGGTGAGCGACCAGACGTTCTGCCCGTCGATGCGGCCGTGGGAGTAGACGGGGGCCTCGTCGCGCATGCGGTCGAAGAGGCGGTGCGGCACGCCCTGGACGTGGGTGGTCGGATCGAGCACGGCGTCGAACGGGCGAGCGCTCACGGTGCTCCGGGCGGCTGCGGCGGTCATGCGGGAGCTCCTGCGGTCTCGATGTTCGCGGTGATGCCGGCGAGCGCCTCGGCGGCCCAGGCGATGGCGGTCTCGCCCACCTCGTCCCAGCCGCTGGCGTCGTGGCGGCCGATCTCGCCGACGCGGCGGGCTCCCGCGGCCTGCAGCGCCTCGTCGAGGTGCTCCGCCCCGCGGCTGTAGGTCTCCGCATAGCTGCGATCGCCGAGCCCCATCAGCAGGTATCGCAGACCGGAGAGCGGCGCCTCGCCTGCAGCGGACCTCAGGCGCTCCGCGAAGGCGCGGCCGCCGCGGGGCAGCTCGCCTTCGCCGTACGTGGAGCAGAGGATGATGGTCAGAGCTGCGCGGTCGATGTCCTCGGGCGCGAGGTCGTGCAGGTCGCTCACGTGCCCCGAGTCCACCCCGAGTTCGGCGGCGAGGTCTTCTGCGGCCATCTCGGCGTTGCCGGACTCGGTGCCGAACCAGATGCGCAGATTGCGGATCGAACTCTCGTCCATTGCTTCTCCTGTGAAGTCTTGAAGTTGATGAGTCAACCGTAGCAAAAGTAAGTTGATCTATCAACATAAAAGTGCTTCGCTCGTGGTTGCGGACGAGGCGAGTCGCAGGATGCTGCTCGCGCGACTGAGGTTCTGGGAGACGACGCCGCGCCCTCCGCGCAGAACGACGGGAGGGCGGGGGCGAGGGCCATATGCAGAACGAGGGGAGGCCGGAACGACGGAGCCCTGCCCGGCCCTCGAACCGTCCCGGACCCCTGTCTACGCTCCGAAGCGGTAGACCACGTCCACGCGCTGGAACGAGTCGACGGCCTCCGGCCCGTTCTCGCGTCCCGTTCCGCTGAGCTTGCGACCGCCCCATGGGGCGTTCTGCTCGGGCCGGTACCCGTTCACGCCCACCGAGCCGGACTCGATCCGCTTCGCGATCCGGGTGCCGCGCTCGATGTCCGACGTCCAGACCGAGCCGGCCAGACCGTACTTCGAATCGTTCGCCAGCTCGATCGCATGCGCCTCGTCGCGCGCGCGGATGATCGACAGCACCGGCCCGAAGATCTCCTCCTGGGCGATGGCGCTCGCGTTGTCGACGTCGGCGAACACCGTGGGCGCCACGAAGTTGCCGTGCGGTGGCACCGCCGCGTCCTCCCCGCCCGCGACCAGGCTCGCCCCGGAGGCGACGCCCCGGCGGATGAAGTCGAGCACCGACTCCTTCTGCGCGGCGGAGACCAGGGGTCCCAGGGCGGTGCTCTCGTCGAGCGGCGACCCGAGGCGCTGCGCGGACGCCCATGCCGCGAAGCGCGCGACGACCTCGTCGTATACGCCGGGGGTCGCGATGACCCGGGTCTGCGCGAAACAGGTCTGGCCCGAGTTGAGGAAGGCCAGGAAGGGGAGTTCCTGAAACGTCGCGTCGAGGTCGGCGTCGTCGAGCACGATCGCGGCGGACTTCCCGCCGAGCTCGAGGTTCGTGAGCCCCAGCCGTTCCCCGACCAGGCCGCCGATCACCCTGCCGGCGACCGTCGAACCGGTGAACGCCACCTTGTCGACCCGGGTGTCGCCGGCGAGCGCGGTCACCACGTCGCGGCGACCCGGGATCACGCTCAGCACGCCCGCGGGAACGCCCGCCTCCTCGAACACCTCGCCGAGCAGTCGCGCCGTGAGCGCGTTCTCCGCCGCGGGCTTCACCACCACGGTGCACCCGGCGGCGAGCGCCGGCCCGACCTTCGAGGCGATCAGCTGGCAGGGGAAGTTCCACGGCGCGAGCGCCGCGACCACCCCCACCGGGTTCCTGCGGATGAGGATCTCGCCCTCGAACTGCAGGGGAGCCCGGGTCTCCTCCCGCGCCCGCGTGCGCGCCGCCGCCGCATAGAAGCGGATCGTCGCCGCCGACCCGAAGCCGTTGGAGAAGCGGGAGACGCCGATCGGCATCCCCATCTCCAGGGTCACGCTCTGCGCGAGCTCCTCGGCTCGCCGCTCCCACACGTCGGCGATGCGGTCGAGGATGTCCGCGCGCTCCGCGTAGTCGGTCTCCGACCACGCCCGCAGCGCCCGCTGGGCTGCGCCCACCGCGGCGTCGGCGTCCGCCGCCCCGGCCAGGGCGGCCGTGCCCACCACCCCGCCGTCGAACGGGTTGCGGATCTCGACGATGCGCCCGTCACGGGGCGCGATCCACTCGCCGCCGATGAACAGCCTGTCGGTCGTCGTCACGCTCAGACCTCCTCGAGGTTGATGGCGACGGACTTCACCTCGGTGAAGCCCTCGACGCCCTCGCGGCCGTTCTCCTTGCCGTAGCCCGACTCCTTGAAGCCCCCGAACGGCATGTTGGCGTCCATTCCGGCCGCGGCGTTGATGCGCACGTTGCCGGCCTTGATGTCGCGGGCGAACCGGAGCGCGCGGCTGATGTCGCGGGTCCAGATCGCCGAGGAGAGTCCGTAGACGCTGTCGTTCGCCCGGCCCATCAGGGTGCGGAAGTCGGTGTCGTCGTCGAAGGTCTGCGTCACCAGCACGGGGCCGAAGATCTCCTCACGCACCACGGTCATCTCGGGGGTGGCCCCGCGCAGCACCGTCGGCTTCAGGAAGAAGCCCTCGCGGTCGAGCGCGTTGCCGCCCACCACGACCTCGGCGCCCTGCGCCCGGCCGCTCTCGATGTAGCCCAGAACGGTCTCGCGCTGCGCCGCCGAGATGACGGGCCCCATCTGGCTGCCCTCCTCGAGGCTCCCACCGACGCGGAACTTCTCGGCGAACTCGGCGACCCCCGCGATCACCCGATCCTCGATGTCGCGGTGCACGAAGAGGCGCGAGCCGGCGGCGCACACCTGGCCGGTGTTGTTGAAGATGCTCATGGCGGCACCGACGATGGCGCGGTCGAGGTCCGCGTCGGGGAAGATCAGCACGGGGGACTTGCCGCCGAGTTCGAGGGAGACGCGCTTGAGATTGCCGGTCGAGGAGGCCAGGATGCCCTTGCCCACCTGGGTCGAACCGGTGAACGAGACCTTGTCGACCAGGGGGTGATCCACCAGGGCCTGGCCCACGATCGAACCGCGGCCGTGGGTGATGTTGATCACGCCGGGCGGGAACCCGACCTCGAGTGCCAGCTCGACCAGGCGGGTGGTGCTCAGCGGGGTCAGGTCGGCGGGCTTGATCACCACGGTGCAGCCGGCGGCGAGCGCGCCCGCGAGCTTCGCCGAGGTCATCGTGAGCGGGCTGTTCCAGGGCAGGATCAGCGCGGCGACGCCCACCGCCTGGCGCAGGGTGAAGGCATGCCAGTCGCCGGGCAGTGAGATCTCGCGGGTCTCACCGTTGATCTTGGTGGCCCAGCCGGCGTTGTAGCGGAACGCCTCGGCTGCAGCCGGCACCTCGAACGCGCGCACGGCGGGTAAGGGGTGGCCCACGTCGAGGCTCTCGAGCAGGGCGAGCTCTTCGGCGTGATCTTCGATCGCATCTGCGAGCTTCAGCATCAGCCGCGCCCGCTCCTTCGGCGCGATGCGCGACCAGGGGCCGCTGTCGAAGGCGGCGCGGGCGGCGCGTACGGCGCGATCGACATCGGCCTCGTCGGCGGCGCTCGCCGTGGCGATCTGCTTGCCGGTCGAGGGATCGATGACAGCGGAGGCGTCGCCGCCGCCCGCGGGTCGTTCCTCGCCGATGATGAGGCGAAGCGGTGTGGAGAGGAAGGAGTCTGCGATGTTCACGGGGTCTCTTTTCTGGGCTGCGAATGGTGCGGCGCCGTCGCTGCGGCGATGCGGTTCCGGGTCGTGCGGGCGCTCAACGGAATGAGGTGATGACGCTGCGCGCGATGGCGCCGCCCTCCTGCAGGCGGTACGCCTCGTTGATGCTGCTCAACGAGATCTCCTGAGCGATCAGTTCGTCGAGCTTGATCGCGCCCTGCAGGTACAGATTCGCATAGGTCGGGATGTCGATGCGCGGGTTCGACGAGCCCATGAACACCCCCTGCACCTTGCGCTGGCCGCCGATGAGCATGGGCAGTGCCGCGATCTCGAGGGGTTGCGGCGATGCGGGGATGCCGATGAGATAGGCGCCGCCGCCCACGCGCGTCATCTCGATCGTCTGGCGCTGCGTCTCGACGCGGCCGATGGCCTCGAACGAGTGGTGCACGCCGCGGCCGGTGATCTCGCGCACGCGGGCGACCGAATCCTCCGCACCGCCATCGATCACGTGGGTGGCCCCGAACACGGCGGCGAGCTCCAGCTTTGCCGGGTGGATGTCGATGCCGATGATGGTGGTGGCGCCCGCGAGTTTCGCTCCCTGCAGAATGTTCAGACCGATGCCGCCGAGGCCGATCACCGCGACCGTGTCGCCTGGGCGCACTCGGGCTGTGTTGATGATGGCGCCGATGCCGGTGCTGACCGCGCAGCCGATCACGGCGGCCTGTGGGAACGGCACCTCGGGACGGATGCGGGTGAGCTGGTTCTCGTGGCAGATCGAGTATTCGGCGAACGCGGAGAGGCCGAATCCCGCGACCGGCTCGCCGGCGCGGCTGAGCCTGGGCGCGCCGCCGGGGGCGCGATCGAGCTCGGCGACGGAGAGGCATCGGTAGACGGCACCCGAGAGGCACTCCTCGCAGTGGCCGCAGAAGCGCACCTCGCTGCCGACCACATGGTCTCCCGGGGTGAACTCGCGCACTTCGGGTCCGACGGCCGCGATGACGCCCGCGAGTTCGTGGCCGCAGACGAGTGGCAGCGGTCGGCCGCGGTCGATGGATGCGACCAGCATGTCGCTGTGGCAGAGTCCGGCTGCGCGCACCTCCACCAGCACCTCGCGCCCCCGCGGCTCGTCGATGTCGATCTCTTCGACGTCGAAGCGCCCGGTGATCTCGTTCACCACTGCTGCCTGCATCCGAGCCTCCTCGCCCTGGGCGACCGTCGCCGACCCGTGCACCATAGTTTGTACTATTTAGCTATTAAATACTATTTGCTCGAGACTTGCCATGGGCATGCCGCGTTCCGGCGGCGGATCGTGGCGTGCGCCCCTCGTTCACCAGCTGGTGATCACGCTGCGAGCGATCTGCCCGGCGGCGAGCTGCTCGTAGGCGTCGTCGATCTCGTGCACCGAGATCTCGCGCGAGATCAGATCGTCCAGATTGAGGCGGCCCTGCAGGTACAGCTTCGCGTAGATCGGGATGTCGCGCTTGATGTTCGTGGAGCCCATGAACACGCCGGTGAGGGTGCGCTGCGGAGTGATGACGTCCTCCAGCATCGCGATCTCCGTGGTCGTGCCGGGGCGGTGCAGGCCGATGAGCAGTACCTGTCCGCCGACGCGGGTCATGCGCAGCGCCTGCGTGGTCGTCACCGCCAGCCCGATGGCCTCGAAGGCGTGATCGGCGCCGCCACCGGTGATCTCGCGCACGGCGGCGACCGGATCGGTGGTGCTGCTGTTGACGGTGTGGGTCGCGCCGAAGCGGGTGGCCAGAGCGAGCTTCTCGTCGGAGAGGTCGATCGCGATGATGATCTCGGCGCCTGAGAGGCGGGCTCCGCTGAGGATGTTCAAGCCGATGCCGCCCACGCCGATCACCGCGGCGCTCTCGCCCGGCCGGACCTTCGCGGCGTTGATCGCCGCGCCGGCACCCGTGACCGTGGCGCAACCGAGCACGCAGGCCTGGGGGAAGGGGATCTCGTCGGGGATGGCGACGAGTTGGTGCTCGTGGACGAGGGCGCGTTCGGCGAAGGCCGCCGTGCCGAACATCGGGAGCACCGGCTCGCCGGCGGCGTCGGTGAGGCGCGGCGCCTGTTCCGGGCCGCGCATGAGTTCCATGCCCGCGCGGCAACGGAAGGTCTCGCCACCGAGGCAGGCCCGACAGTGTCCGCAGAACTGCACGAGCGACCCGGCGACGTGCTGGCCGGGGGTGAAGTCGCGGACCTCGGAGCCGACGGCGAGCACGATACCCGCCAATTCGTGGCCGAGCACGGCGGGGAAGGGGATGCCGAAGTCGAGGTTCGCGAAGTGCAGGTCGGAATGGCACAGCCCCGAGGCGCGGATCTCGACCAGGACCTCCCGGCCGATGGGTTCGGCGATGCCCAGCTCCTCGACGGCGAATCCGTCGCCGACCCCCCGCACCACGGCGGCCTTCACCGCGTGGCGCTGCGTGTGACGGGTTTCGTCTTTCGGTGGTGTCATGATCCGAGCCCCTTCGCTCCTCGCCGAGCCCGCATGCTCGGCATCTTTTGCATTTTCCATATGTTAAATACTATTTTGGGTGGTTTGCGGGCACGCTCAGGAAGCCAGCTGCCCACCATCGACGACGAGCACATGACCCGTGACGTAGCTCGCGCGGGGAGAGAGCAGCCACAGCGCCGCCTCCGCGATCTCGCGCGGTTCGGCCATGCGCCGCAGCGCGGTGCGCGAGGTCAGATCCCCCTCGCTGCGCGCCCCGGAGGCGAACACCCGCTCCAGCATCGCCGTCCGGGTAGGGCCCGGGGCGATCGCGTTCACTCGGATGCCCTGGGTGCCGAACTCGAGCGCCGCCGACCGGGTCAGGCCGATGATCGCGTGCTTCGAGGCCGAGTACGCGGCGGCGTGCGCGGCACCGATCAGCCCGGCGAGCGACGTCGTGTTCACGATGGCGCCACCAGCGGCCATCGCCGCGACTTCGTGGCGCATGCAACGCCAGGTGCCCATGAGATTGACCTCCAGCGTGCGATTCCAGGCGGCTTCGCCGACCGCGAGCAGGCCGCCCGGCTCGCCAGGCACGCCGGCGTTGTTGAACGCGGCGTCGAGCTCGCCGACCGCATCCGTCACCCTCCGCAGCGCGCGGGCCACGCCTTCCTCGTCGGTGACGTCCCCCGGCACGGCGAGGGCCCGTCCGCCGTTCGAGACGATGCGCGCGGCGACCGCGGCGGCAGCGTCCCCGTCGCGGTCGAGGAGTGCGACGGTGGCGCCCTCGGCCGCGAAGAGCTCGGCTGCGGCCTCGCCGATACCATTCGCGGCACCGGTGATCAGGGCGGTTTTGCTGTGGAGCAGGCCGGCGCTCATGACGCCTCCTTTCGGTCGCAGGCCAGGCGGGGGCCTGTTCGGGAAGCGGCTCAGGCGGGCAGGTGCAGTGCCGAGGGGTGAGCGGGCCCCGTGTGCACGGTCCATCCGCCCGTGTTGCGCAGGGACTCGTGGAGCAACTGCAGCGGTGGCACGCCTTCGGCGGGCGGGCGCTTGATGAAGTCGCGACCCTGCACGGTGACCACGAGCTGCTCACCGGGGTGGAAACGGGTGCCGGAGGGCCAGATCTCGATGTCGAGCCGGGTCGGGCGACCCGGCGTGAGCGCCTCCTCGGCGACATGCGTATGCACGGGCACGAGCACGGTCGAGGCCGTCTCGTCGAGAGCGCGGTGGCTGGCGCGCAACCAGCCGAGTGCGACCGGGCCGTCGTCGAAGAGCGCGTTGAAGGGGAAGCGCACCTCCCTGCCATCGGCCGCGATCTTGCGCAGGATCACGAAGACATCGGCGTCGTCGGCCGAGTCGGTGCTCAGCCAGAGGGTCAGCGAGGCCGGGCCGACGATGCGGGTCTCCTCGGCGAACGTGTGGGCGAAACGGGCGGATCCGGTCATCGGGTCGAAGCTGGTGCTCGCGTCCGTCGAGGGGGATGCGGGCGACAGGGTTCCCGTCGCGGCGTCCAGGTGAAGATCGACGTGGGCATCGGGGAGCGGCCAGCCCGTGAGCGCCTGCCAGTCGGAATCGGCGGGATCCCCGGTATCGCGCACTTCGACCCGCACGCGCGGCCACTCGGCGATGCCGCGATCCTCGCCCTTCAGAAAGGTGTCGAAGAACGCCCGTTGCCGGTCGACGCTCGACGGTTCGTAGAAGTACGCCCACTTCTTCTGCCCGTGCACCTCCAGCCACTTCTGCTGCGAGCCCATGCGCGCGTATGCGCCCAGCGTGCCGCGGGTGTGCAGGCCGTGGTCGCTCCACGAGGCCACGACGTATGCCGGCACCTCGATGTTCTCGAGCGGAGGGTACTTGCCCCGGTAGTACCAGTCGTCCAGAGGGTGCGCCCACATGTTGGCGGCGGTGTCCTCGGTGCGGGAGCGGCCGTACGACTGATTCTGCGAGACGCGGGGGCGGAATCCGGTCTCGGGAATGCCTCCGTGAGTGGCGAACTCCCGGTACCAATCGGAGAAGGCCTCCCAGGGGCTGATCGCCTTGAGCGAGGGCGGGCGCATGGCCGCGGCCTCGTACTGACTGGCCGCGAGGTAGGACACGCCGAGCATGCCGACACTGCCGCTCGACCAGTCGGCGCGGCCGAGCCACTCGATGGTGTCGTAGAGATCGTTCCACTCCTGAGGGCCGTTGTGCGGGTAGTCGCCCTCCGAGTTCCAGAGGCCGCGCGGGTCGGCGAAGGCGACGGCGTAGCCATGGGAGGTCCAGTACCGGGGGTCGGGCGACTCGAAGCCGGTGAGCTCCGAGACCCATGCAGGGTCGATCCCGGAGCCGGGGTAGCTGCGCGAGCTCACCCAGTGCTTTCCGTAGGGTCCCCACGCCAGCAACGCGGGGAGGTCGCGCGCCGCGCGCGCGGGACGATACACGTCGAGAAAGATGCGCGTGCCATCGCGCATCACGACTGCGATGTCGCGTTCCACGATGAGCCCGTCGAGCTGCACCACCTCGTGGCAGAGGGGCGGGGGCGGGGGTTTGCCGACGACCGTTGCGGGGTCGACTCCCGGGCGCATGATGATGTGCTCGAGCACGGATCGGTCCTCTCGGGAGGCCGATCAGGGCGAGGCCTCATTGCGCATTATTTGGATGAATATCCATTCTGTACCTTAAATGCAAAACATGACAAGCGTGGGATCACGCTCCGAGCGAGCGGGAAGCCGCCCGAGTGGCCGCTGCGCACAGCGCGATGAGCGCGCCGCGGTCGGGTGAGTCGTGGGGCACGGTCAGCGCGATCGCGGCGATCACCGTATCGAAGGAGCCGCGGATCGGGGTCGCGACGACCGAGTGGGCGGTCTCGACCTGTCGCTCGGCCCAGGCGAAGCGCTGCCTGCGCACCAGGTCGAGTTCGCTGCGCAGCCGATCCTGGGAGGTCTCGGTGTAGGGCGTGAGCCGCATCACCGGCTGGCCGAGTATCTCGCGCTGGAGATGCGGTGGCGCGAATGCGGTGAGTACGCGCCCCGCGGCGGTGGCCAGCGTCGGGGGCTGCTGCACGCTCGGCTTGAACCGGGTGCCGTCGCCGTGCGCCTGCTCGAGGTAGACGAGCTTCGCTCCGTCGAGAATGGCGAGCAGAGCCGAGTAGCCGGTCAGCTCGGCGAGATCCTCGAGGTGCGGCAGGCACTGCTCGCGCAGCAGGATGCCTCTCGGAGCGTTCGCGGCCACTTGCCGCAATTTCGAGCCGATCTGGTACCGGCCCGTCTCGCCGCGCTCGAGGGCGCCCCAAGCGAGCAGATCGGCGGCGAGCCGGTGCGCGGTGCTCAACGGAAGACCGGCGTGCGCAGCCATCTCCGACAGGGTGAGCGAATTGCGCCCCGGGAGGAACGCCTCGAGCAGCGCCAGGGCGCGGAGGGTGACCGACCCGGTCGCTCCCTTGCCGCTTCGAATTGCGACGGGTCTGCGCCGCCCCGGCCGATGCGTCATGAACGCCTACCCTACGACATGGTTCCGGATATCGGAAGTTCACGGCCATCCTTCCGAATGTCAGAAGTGCGCTTCGGTCCCGGCCGCGGCTTCCCTACGATCCGACTGGGGCCGTCGCGGCGACGACGCGGCCGCCGGGGTTCCTCCGAAGCCCTGACGATGCAGCCCTCGACGAGGAGAGAACGATGTCCCTGACCCGGCTTCCGGTGATCGCCGACGACCCCTACGGCCCTGAGGCGATGCGGGATCCCCACCCCCTCTACGCCAGGATGCGAGAGGCGGGCCCGCTCGTCTATCTCGAGAAGTACGGTGCCGTCGCGAGCTGCCGCTACGACGTCGTGCGCGAGGCGCTGCTCGACTGGCGCAGCTTCACCTCGGCGCGGGGCGTCGGGCTCGCCGACCTGAAGGATGCGAAGCGCTGGCCGGGGTTGAAGCCGAGCGGACTGGTGGAGCAGGATCCGCCCAATCACACCGTCGCGCGCGCCGCGATCGGCAGACTGTTCACTCCCAAGATGATGCGGCCGCTGCGAGCCGGCATCGCCGCCAAGGCCGACGCGCTCGTCGACTCGCTGCTCGAGCGTGCGAGCTTCGACGCCTATGAGGATCTCGCCCACGCCTTCGTGCTCTCGATCGTGCCCGACCTCATCGGCGTGCCCGAGCTCGGGCGCGAGAACATGCTGCCGTTCAGCACCCTGTCGATCCAGGCATCGACCTCGCCGCACAACGATGAGGTGCGCAGAATCCTCGGGACGGCCGGGCCGCTGCGCGAGTGGATCGAGATCAGCAGCCGGCGCGAGAACCTGGCACCCGGCGGCATGGGCGCCATGATCTGGGAGATGGCGGACGCCGGCGAGATCGACGACGAGCTCGCGGTGAAGCTGATCCGCGCGCTCATGACCGCCGGAATGGACACGACGATCTATGCCATCGTCAACACCGTGCACTCGCTGCTGAGCTTTCCCGAGCAATGGGAGGCGTTGCGCGAGAACCCGAGCCTTGCGAGGTTCGTGCTCGACGAGACGCTGCGATACGAGTCCGTGACGCAGACGATCACGAGAACCGTGTCGGCGGATCTCGGCTTCTGCGGTGCCGAGCTGCCCGAGGGGACCAAGATCATCCTCTTCAACGCCGCGACGGGTCGCGACCCGCGCCGGTGGGGCGGGCGGGCGGATCGCTACGACCTCTCCGAGCCTTCGGCGGGCCACCTGGGGCTCGGCTTCGGCATCCACCAGTGCGTCGGGCAGGCGCTCGCGAAGATGGAGAGCGAGGCGCTGTTCACGGCTCTCGCGAGCAAGGTGCAGCGGTTGCAGCCGGGAGACGGCGAACGGCGGATCCTCGGAATCGCCCCGCTCCGCAGCTGGACGCGCCTCCCCGTGGCGATCGCCGCCTGACCGCGAGGCGGCGCAGACACGAGCGGGGTTCGGGATCGCTCGATCCCGAACCCCGTGCCCGCGGGTGCGCCGATCCGCCTCCTACAGCGTCGTGCGGAACGGCCAGCCGGTGTACGCCTCGGCGAGGAAGGCCTGCCCGTGCTCGCTCTCGATGACCGAGCGCAGTTCGCCGAGCTGGCGCTTCTTGTCGAACTCGCTGGCGTCGGGCGCGTCGTGCAGCATGCTCGTCATCCACCACGAGAAGTGCTGCGCCTTCCAGATGCGCTGGCGCGCCGCGTCGGCGTACGCGTCGAGGCCGCGCTCGTCGTTCTCGAGCAGCAGGCGTCGCAGCGCCTCGTTCAAGAGGATCACGTCGCCGACGGCGAGGTTCATGCCCTTCGCGCCGGTCGGCGGCACCGTGTGCGCGGCATCGCCCACGAGTGCGATGCGGCCCTTGCGCAGCTCCGACACCACGAAGCTGCGGAAGCGCAGCACGTCGCGCTGGAAGATCGGGCCCTCCTTGAGCTCGGTGCCCGGGGTGCACCGCTGCAGCGTCTCCCAGATCTGCGCGTCGCTCAGCGAGTTCGGGTCGGTCTCGGGGTCGCACTGGAAGTACATGCGCTGCACGGTCTCCGAGCGCTGGCTGATGAGGGCGAAGCCGTTCTCGGAGTGCGAGTAGATGAGCTCCTTGGAGCTGGGCGGAGCCTCGGCGAGGATGCCGAACCAGGCGAAGGGGTACTCGCGGAAGTAGCCCGCGGTCATCGAGCCGGCGACGGACGGGCGCACGACCGAGCGAGAGCCGTCGGCGCCCACCACGAAGTCGGCGACGATCTCGAAGGGCTCGCCGTCGGCGTTCCTGCCCACGACCCTGGGGCTGTCGGTCTCGGCGCCCTCGACGGCTGCGACCTCGGTGCTGAAGCGTAGATCCTGCCCGGCTTCGAGGCGCGCCTTGATGAGGTCGATGAGCGCTTCGTGCTGCGGGTAGAGCCACACGCTGCGGTCGACGTGCGAGGGGAAGTCGATGCGGTGGCCCTCGCCGTTGAAGCGCAGCTCGATGCCGTCGTGCTTGTGGCCGACGGTGTGCACGCGGCTGTGCGGGATCTTCTCGAGCACCTCGACCGTGCCCTGCTCGAGGATGCCCGCCTTGATGGTGCCCTCGATCTCCTCGCGGGTGCGGTTGTCGAGCACGATCGACTCGATGCCCGCCTCCGCGAGCAGGTGCGAGAGGATCAGGCCGGCGGGGCCTGCGCCGACGATCGCGACTCGGGTGCGTTCTGCGGTCATGATGTCTCCTTCGACTGCGGTGCGGGTCGCGGCGGGCGCCGCGGGTGCGATGGATCAAGTGTGGGGCGGATCGCCGAGGCTCACCGGTTCTTTCCCGTTCAACGGGCAATTTTCTGTCCAGATGCTCCGCCCGTCGGCCCTGCCCCGGGCCCGCCCTTCCTTCCCCGCGCCCGCCTTCCCCCCGCCTGTCCCCGTCCCTCGCGTTCAGGTGTCGGTTCGGTGCATCGTTCAGCGGTTGAGCGCACCGAACCGGCACCTGAACATGTGGAGGCGGGGGAGGGGAGCGAGGGAGGAGGAGGAGCGAGGAGGGAACGGGAAGCGGGGGCGGATCACGCCCGGGTGGCGCGCAGCTCCGCCTCGATGCGCGCGGCGGCCCCGCGCAGGGCGCGCACGGCCGGTTCCACGGCGGC
>CALMSE010000019.1 GCA_937872275.1 uncultured Leucobacter sp.
CCCTCCGCGGTCAGCGGCAGCGGCAGCGCATCGAAGTCGACCGGGGCGCCCTCGGGGTAGCCCCCGCGCAGGGCGGCGGCCGCGAGGTCCCGCCGCTCCTCCCGAGAGTTCGACTGGTAGCCGAGGCGACCCCGCTCGGCCGCCCGCGTCGCGCGTCCGACCGCGTAGAGCCGTCCCCCGGTGTCGAGCAGCAGCGCGCCGAGCCTCCACGCCTCGCCGATCGGCCGCATGGTCGCGGGTCGCCGCAGTACGAGCAGCCGCCGCGACTCGGGAACGTACTCGGCGAGGCCCTCGGGCCTCACCCCCGCCTCGTGCAGCGCCCGAACGGTCTCGGCGCAGGCGCTCGAGGCGCGATCCGCCATCTCCCGTTCGCCGGCGCCGCTCCTGTGACCCACGCCGCCAGTCTATTCAGCACTAGAGTTGTCTGATGCCCGAACGCACGCCCGCCCAGCACGCGGCCCGCAGCGCCACCGTGCGCGCGGTGATCCTCGTGCTCAGCGCTGCGGTCGGCATGCAGATCGCGGCGGTGCTCGCGATGGGGCTCTTCGCCGACCTCGGGGTGCTCGGCACGAGCGGGCTGCGCTTCGCGGTCGCGGCGGTGCTGCTGCTCGCGCTGTTCCGTCCGCGCCTCCGGGGCCGCAGCCGCGGCGAGTGGGTCGGCATCGTGATCTACGGCGCCGCCATGGCGGCCATGAACCTGCTGCTCTTCCTCGCCATCGACCGCATTCCCCTGGGCGTCGCCACCACGATCGAGTTCCTCGGCCCCTGCCTGGTCGCGCTCGCCGCCTCACGCCACGTGCGGGAGGCGCTGCTCGCCGTCGTCGCCTTCATCGGCGTCGCCCTCATCGCGGGCCTCGGCGGCCCGCTCGACCCCCTCGGCCTCGTCTTCGCCGCGGGGGCCGGGGTCTGCTTCGGGCTCTACGCGCTGCTCGCGGCCCACGTCGGCAAGAGCGCCGGCGGGCTGCCGAGCGTGGCGCTGTCGGTGGCGGTCGCGGCGATCCTGACCCTTCCCTTCAGCATCCCGGCTGCGCCCTCAGCCTCGCTCGGCCAGTGGGGCATCCTGCTCGTCTCGGCCGCGGTGGGCACCGCGTTCGCCTTCACCGCCGACACCTTCGCGGGCAAGCTCACCTCGGCCCGCGTCATCGGGGTGCTCTTCTCCTTCGACCCGGTGGTCGGCACGATCATCGGCGCGCTCGTGCTGGGCCAGGCGCTCACGCTGCCCGCCCTCGCGGGCATCGCGCTCGTGGTCGCGGCCGGCGCCGGCATCGTGTGGCTCGCGGGTCGCCGCGCCGCCCCGTAGCGCCGCCGGGGGTCGTCCCGCCGCGAGACGACACCGCCCAAGGATACGAAAGGCGCGAGGGACGACGATGGATCCCGGATCTGTCGTATCCTCTCGCGCTCGTCGTATCCCCTCGGCGAAGCGATGAAGAAGGGCGGGCGGAAGAGCCAGAGGGGAAGGGGAAGCGTCGCTCCTGGATCGACGGCGCCCTCGTCCACGGCCGTGCCGGCAGCCGTACAGTGGGAGCATGACGAACACGGATCCCGTCGAGTCCTTCGAGATCGAGCGCAAGTACGCGGTGGCGGAGAACGCGGTGCTGCCGCCCGCGGCGGCCTTCGCGGCGCTCGGGCTCGTGCTCGACGCCCCGGAGGAGCACCGGCTCGAGGCACGCTACTTCGACACCCCCGACTTCGCGCTCGGCGCGCAGCGGGTCGCAGTGCGCGAGCGTCGCGGCGGCAAGGACGAGGGGTGGCACCTCAAGGAGAAGGGAGCGGCGGGTGCGCGCGAGCTGCTGTGGCCGCCCGCATCGTCGATGCCCGCGGGCCTCGAGGGCGAGATCCGGCGGCGGATCGGCGGGGCCCGCGCTCGCGTCGGCGTCATCGCCCGCCTCAGCACCGTGCGCATCGTGGTGCGGGTGCGCGACGCCTCGGGCGAAGAGGTCGTCGAGATCGCCGACGACCGCGTCGACGCGCTGAACGAGCTCGAGGGCGGGCGGCAGCGCTGGCGGGAGTGGGAGGCCGAGCTGATGCCCGGCGCCGACGCCGCGCTGCTCGACGGCATCGAGCGGGTGTTCGAGGCGGCGGGAGCCCGGCGGGTGCGCGGCATCTCGAAGATCCAACGGGCGATGGGGGCGTCGACCGCGGGTGCGAGCCCGGCTGCGTCGGCGGATCCTCCGGCTGCGCCGGACGATCCTGCCACCGTGCCTGGCGATCTGTCAGCGGCGGATCGTAAGGTGGAGCCATGAGCGGAAAGCGTGACGACGGCGGCGGCGAGCGCGGCAAGGTGAGCCCCGAGGCCCGCCGCAAGCAGATCATCGTCGGCCTCGTCATGGGCATCATCGTGGGCGTGGTCATCAGCGCACTCACGACCTTCTGGTACTGGCTGCCGGCCGGCATCGCGCTCGGCCTCGCGACCGGCGCCATCATGAAGCCGCCTGCGAAATAGGCGGCCGGCCACTCCGTCGCGCCTCGCGACCCGAACCGAGAGCGAACCCCATGGAACCCACGATCTTCGAGAAGTACCGCCCGGCGGCCGGCATCATCGACCGCTCCCTGGCCGACACCCGTCTGGCCTGCTACTGGATCGAGAGCATCTCCGGCCGGGCCGCCCGCTACCCGCGGCTCGAGGGCGACCTCACGGCCGACGATGTGGTGGTGGGCGGCGGCTACGCGGGGCTGTGGACCGCCGTCAAGCTGAAGACCGAGCACCCCGAGCGGCGGGTGGCGCTGCTCGAGGCGAAGCGGGTCGGCTGGGCCGCGTCGGGCCGCAATGGCGGCTTCTGCGAGGCGAGCATCACCCACGGAGAACCCAATGCGGAGTCGCGCTGGCCCGACGAGGTCGACACGCTCCGCCGTCTCGGATACGAGAACCTCGACGCGATCGAGCGCTTCGTCGCCGAGCACGGGCTCGATGTCGATTTCGAGCGCACCGGTCAGCTCGCCGTCGCCAACGAGGAGTACCAGCTCGACTGGGTGGGGGAGGCCGACGACCCCGAGGTCGAGGTGCTGAACGCGCAGCAGACGAGGGACCGGGTGAACTCGCCGACCTTCCTGGGCGGGGAGTTCTCTCCGCGCGAGAACGCGAACCTGCACCCGGCGAAGCTCGCCGCCGAGCTCGCCAGGCACGCTGCCGAGATCGGGGTCGAGGTCTACGAGCAGACGCGGGTGGTGCGCCTGCAGGGCCGACCCGACGAGCCGATCGAGCTCGAGACCGAGCGCGGCTTCGTGAGCGCCGAGCGGGTCGCCCTGTGCACGAACGTCTTCCCGTCGCTCCTGAAGCGCTACGCCTTCCATACGGTGCCGGTGTACGACTACGTGCTCATGACCGAGCCGCTGACCGACAAGCAGCTGGACTCGATCGGCTGGGCGGGGCGCGAGGGTCTCGCCGACATGGCGAACCAGTTCCACTACTCGCGGCTCACGAGCGACAACCGCATCCTCTGGGGCGGCTACGACGCGGTGTACTTCGCGGGCGGCCGCATCAGGCACCGCTACGAGGACCGCATGGAGAGCCACCGCAAGCTCGCGAGTCATTTCTTCACGACGTTCCCGCAGCTCGCGGGCCTCCGCTTCACGCACCGCTGGGCCGGGGTCATCGACACGTCGACCAGGTTCTGCGCCTTCTGGGGCCAGGCCCATCAGGGCCGGGTGCAGTACGTGGCCGGCTTCACCGGCCTCGGCGTGGGGGCGACCCACTTCGCCGCCGACGTGATCGTCGACCGGCTGGAGGGTCGTATCACGGAGCGCACGGAGCTCGAGATGGTGCGGCAGGTGCCGCTGCCGTTCCCGCCCGAGCCCGCCGCCTCGATCGGCATCAACCTCACCCGCTGGTCGCTGGATCAGGCCGATCACAACCGGGGCAGGCGCAACCCGCTGTTGAAGACGCTCGACGCGCTCGGGCTGGGGTTCGATTCCTGAGCGGGATCGGGGCCGACGGGGCCGCCCTGGTCACGGCCCTCGATCGGCGTCGGGGCCGACTGGGCGGGGGAGGGTTCGCTAAGGGGTGCTGATCGCGCTGCGCACGAGAGCGACCGAGGCCTCTGCGATCTCTTCGACGCTGAACTGCTTGCCCGAGCGGCTCGGCCAGAAGCGCACCCCGTTGAGAGCGCCTGTGAGGAATCGGGTGATCAGGCGGTAATCCTGATCCTGGCGGATATCGCCGTCCTTCTGCGCCGCGATGACCAGATCCTGAATGTACTTCTCGAACGTGCGTCCGGCCTCCAGTGCTCGCTGACGACGTTCTCCGGTGAGGTGCCGCCGCTCGGTGAAGTAGATGTTCGCGCGCTCGCGGTTCTCGAGGTACCAGATCGTCTGACGACGGATGTATTCCATGAGCTCTTCATAGGGCCGCAAGCCCTGGGCCCGGATCTCCCCCTGCAGCTCGTCCATCGTGGCGTGGGACTCGGCGAGGATGCGGGAGAGGAGCTCCTCCTTCGAATCGAAGTAGTGGTAGAGGCTTCCCTTCAGCACGCCGACACGATCCGCGACTTCCTGAATGGATGTCGCCGCATAGCCTTTTTCCGACATGACCTCGATCGCCGCAGCGATGACGCTGGCGTCACGGTTCCTCGACGTCAGGGGCTTGCTCCCGCTCGCTTTGGGGCTCATATGCATTCCGATCTATTCGTGATCGCTTCGGGCGAACTCTCGAATCATCCTAACGTTAGTGGGACATGCGGATGAGACGGCGCCCGGGGCATCGCCTCGCACGGCGGTGATCCAAATATAGAACGTATGTTTGTTTGATTATGATGGCTTGCGGGAGTGCCCGTCGGCTCCCCTGTCCGAGGAGTGAGATGCGTTCGACAGCTGTCCCCGCACCTGCGGCCCTGGGATCGGATGTGAGCCTCGGCGCGATCCGCCACCCCGACCGGATCG
The DNA here is from genome assembly GCA_937872275.1 of uncultured Leucobacter sp. Lineage (GTDB taxonomy): Bacteria > Actinomycetota > Actinomycetes > Actinomycetales > Microbacteriaceae > Leucobacter. The sequence continues at coordinate 4,876 of CALMSE010000019.1, forward strand.
CGCTCGCGCTCATCGACGGGCCGGCCCTGAGCTATCTCGAGATGGATCGGGAGACCAACCGCATCGCGAACTCGTTGCTGGGCGCGGGGCTCCGGCCCGGCGACCGCGTCGCGATCTGGATGGGCAACAGCCTCGAGTACGTGTGCAGCTACGTGGCGTGCCTGAAGGCGGGCCTCGTCATCGTGCAGATCAACACGCGCCACACCTCCCGCGAAGCCGACTATCAACTCGCCGATTCGGGCGCGTCCGCGCTGCTGTTCGACGATTCCGTCGCCGAGCGGGTGCAGGGCCTCGAGGAGCCCGAGCGGCTCAGGGTGCTGGCGACGACGGGCGCCGAGCGCGTGCTCGACGCCCGGTCATTCGCGGAGTTCACCCGGTACGGGTGCGGAACGACCCTGGTGCGGGCGCCCGATCCCGACGCTCTCGCGGTCATCGGCTACACGAGCGGCACGACCGGATACCCGAAGGGGGTGGAGCTCACCCATCGGTCGATTCGAAACATCGGAATCACGAATGCGCTGGGAAATCGATACGCCCTGGGGAGCCGGCAGGTGTTCGGGCTCTCGCTCTCCTTCACCGCGGCCACTCCGGCGCACATCCTCCCGCACCTCTACGTGGGCGGCACCACCCTGCTGATGAGCTCTTGGGAGACCGAGCGCATGGTCGCCGCGATCGACGAGGAGCGCGCCAGCTTCACCATCCTGCCGAGCCCCGCCATCACGGACTTCATCGAGGCGTCCCGCGGTTCGGGGACCCGGCTGACCTCGTTGCAGAGCGTGCTGCACTCCGCTTCGAAGGCGCCGGCCGAGCATCTCCGGGCGTTCGTGGACTACTTCGGGCCCCGGCTCCTGGAGGGATGGGGGATGACGGAGAACTCCGGGGGCCTCGTCACCGCGACGACCGTCGAGGATTTCGCCTCGCCCCGGCCGGGGATCTTCTCCTCGGCGGGACGCGCTGTGCCCGGCGCGATCGTGCGGCTCGCCGATGAGAGCGGCGAGCCGCTTCCGCACGACGGCGAGGCGGTCGGCCAGCTCCTCGTGCGCACCGCGTCGTTGGCGCGAGGGTACTGGCGGAATCCGGAAGCGACGGCCGCGACCTTCGTGGACGGCTGGTATCGCTCGGGGGATCTCGGCACGATCGCGCCGGACGGCCTCGTCACCGTGATCGACCGCCGTGACGACCTCATCGTCAGCGGGGGCATGAACGTCTATCCGAGCGAGGTCGAGCGCGTCATCCTGGAACTGGAAGGGGTGCGCGAGGCCGTGGTCGTCGCGGCCGCGCACGAGCGCTGGGGGCAGACCCCCGTCGCCTTCGTGGTGACGGGAGGCGACAGGCGACTCGACGCGGAGACGATCCTGGGCCACTGCGAGTCGAGTCTCGCCGGATACAAGCTTCCGAGCAGGATCAGCTTCGTGGATGACCTGCCGCGGAACGCGAGCGGGAAGGTGCGGCGACAGGCTCTGCGGGGGTGAACCACCCGGCCGTCCGTCGAACTATTCCACCAAACGCTCGGAAGGCTGTATGCTTGGTGCCCAAGGGCAGGCTTTCACTCGTCACGGTCCCGGTTCCGTCGGAGCCCGAGCGTGTGAGCGGCGCTTATTTCTCAGTTCAACTGGTTCTTCCAAAGACGTAAGGGATTGTTTCATGCAGTTCACTCAAAAGGACAGGCTCAAGTTCGGCATCTTCATCGGGCCGTATCATCGGCCCGGCATCAATCCGACCCTGACCTTCCAACAGGATCTCGAGATCATCGAGCAGATGGACCGTCTTGGTTTCGACGAGGCTTGGATCGGAGAGCACCATTCGGGCGGGATCGAGCTCGTCGACGATCCGATGCTCATGATCGCTGCGGCCGCGGAGCGTACGAAGCGCATCCAGTTCGGCACCGGCGCCGTCACTCTTCCCTGGCATCATCCCTTCCAGATCGCCGCACGCATCGTGCAGCTCTCGCACCAGACGCGGGGGCGCGTCCATCTCGGCGTCGCACCGGGGCAGCTGGTCCAGGACGCAATGATGATGGGCACCGATGTGAAGCAGCACCGTCTGATGATGGAGGAGTCGCTGAGTTGCATCATCCGTCTGCTGAAGGGCGAGGTCGTCACCCACAAGACCGACTGGTTCACCCTCGAGAAGGCCGAGCTCCAGCTGCTGCCCTACAACGACTTCGACGTGCAGATCGTGAGCGTGGTCTCTCCGAACGCTCCGTATGCCGCCGGTAAGAACGGCGCCAACATCATCTCGGTGGCCGCGACGGACCCGTCCGGCTTCAAGGTGCTCGACACCCAGTGGGCGCTGATGGAGAAGACGGCGGCCGAGTTCAACCAGCCTGCTCCGGATCGTTCGAAGTGGCGGCTCATGGGCCCGATGCATCTGGCGCCGACGCTGGAGCAGGCCATCGAGGAGATCCGGTGGGGAATGCCGATCACCGAAACCTATCGAGGGAACATTCACAAGCAGGCGCAGGGGCTCGATTATCACGATGTCGAGAATGCGGTGAAGATCTTCAACGAGACCGGCGCGGCGATCGTCGGTACTCCTGAGATGGCTCGTGCGCAGATCCAGCGGCTTCTCGACAAGACCGGCGGCTTCGGCACCTACCTGCTCATGGGCGTGGACTGGGCGGATCACGATGCGACCCTGCGCAGCCACCGTCTGTTCGCGCAGGAGGTCATGCCCTACTTCGACGGCACGATCGACCGGCCGCTCAAGTCGTACGACATGGTCATGAACGACGGCGGGGTGGGCGCCGACCTGACCTGGGAGGCCCAGCAGCTGGTGGTCGAGCAGCTCGGCCTCGACAAGAAGGACACGGCCATCGCCTGAGGGCTCGTGGGTAGACTGAGGCTCCTCTCGACGCTCTCGAGAGGGGCCTCGGTCGCGTGCGGGGCTCGTCGCGGACTGCGCACCGAGGCGGACGGAGAGGGGCGCGGCCCGGACCCGATGGGCGGGAGCGCGTCACCACGGGAAATATCCCCTGGCGCGGCCGTATGTATTGACCATCGCGCTCGAGGTCGAATATAGTCATACAAACAAACGTTTGAATTGTTTTGATTCCACTTACCTCGTAGAGACTCAAAGGAGAGGCGATGCCGTCGTTCAAGATCGAAAACGGGCCGGAGATCTTTTTCGAAGACACCGGCGGTGCCGGTGTGCCGATCATCTTCAGCCACGGGCTCTTCATGACCCGTGAGATGTTCGGGCCCCAGCTCGAGGAGTTCTCGAAGGACCACCGGTGCATCGTCTGGGACGAGCGCGCTCACGGGAAGACGGCATGGGAGGGCGAATTCACCTATTACGATTCCGCCGAAGATCTCATCGGTCTCGCCGATCACCTGGGGATCGACAAGTTCATCCACTTCGGGTTCAGCCAGGGCGGGCTCCTGGCGCTGCGAGCGGCGATCGGGCACCCCGACCGTTTCATCGGGCTGATCCAGTGCTCGACTCACGCGCATGCTCTTTCGGGCGACGCGGTGGCCGCCTTCAAGGAGAAGATCAGCAAGTGGGGTCGTGATGGACTCACCGAGGAGACGAAGGACTTCCTCCGGTGGCTCATCCTCGGCGAGGGCGTCGATGAGGCCTTCTGGATGGACTACTGGAGCACGATGACGGAGCAGCAGCTCGACGATGCGACCTACGCCCTGTACGAGGCCGAGGAAGTGAAGGACCGCCTGGACGAGGTGAAGGCCCCGACGCTCGTCATACACGGTCTCGCCGACGTCTCGACCCCCCTCGAGCTCGCCAAGTACGTCGGCGATCATGTTCCGGACTCGCGGGGGACCGTGCTCATCGAGAACGGCCCTCACGCCATCAACCTCTCCCACGCCGATCAGGTGAACGCGGCCGCACGAGCGTTCGTCGACGAGGTCACCGCAGAGTACGAGAAGACCCTGTAGGCATGGGAGACCTGGAGCAGAACCTGGTCGGGATCGTCACGGGAGGCGCGTCGGGCATCGGGGAGGCCTGCGTCCGAGGACTCGTGGAGTCCGGGCACGCCGTGGTGATCGCGGATTACGACCTCGAACGCGCAGAACGGCTCGCCGATGAGCTCGGCGATCGTACGCTGGCGGTCCAGGTCGACGTCACCGTCGAGGAGGACTCCCTCAACATGGTCCGGCTCGCCGTCGAGCGTTTCGGGCGCCTGGACTTCGCGGTCAACAACGCTGGAACGGGCAACCGTGATGCGAGTCTGATCGGAGACATCGGGTTCCGGGAATGGCGCCGATTGATGTCCGTGAACCTCGACGGGGTCTTTCTCTCGGTGGCTGCCGAGGCGAAGCAGATGGAGAGCTCCGGAGGCGGGTCGATCGTCAACATCGCATCCGTGATGGGGGTGGTCGCGACCCGCGGCGCCGGCGCATATGTCGCGAGCAAGCACGGCGTGGTCGGTCTGACGAAGGCCGCCGCGCTCGACTACGCCCCTGCTGGAATCCGGGTGAACGCCATCGGGCCCGGCTACGTCGAGACCTCCATGCTCGCGGGCCGCCTCGCCGGCCAACCGATCGAGGTCCGCCGGGAAATCGAAGGCCGCCACCCGGTCGGCCGCATCGCGAGGCCGGAGGAGATCGCGACCGCGGTCGCCTACCTGGTCTCGCCGGGCGCCTCGTTCATCACGGGCGCGTACCTGCCGGTCGACGGCGGATACATCTGCAGGTAGGCGACGCGGCCCCGTATCGCGGGGTCGCCCCGCGAAGCCCGAGAGGCGCGTACGACCGTGAGGAGTACGTGCGTCTCGGGCTTCGCGTCCCATCCGGCCCTGGGGGGATGGGCCCGGGCGGTCAGCCTTCCAGCGGAGGAATGTCTGCGTTGGCGTAGGTCGAGGGAAGGAAGCCCTGCATCCCCATCTCGCGGTACTTGAGCCAGAATCCCTGGCGATCCGGCAGCGACTCGAAGCCCGGATCGAGTCCGAGCTTGTGCGCGGCATCGATCGGCCAGTACGGGTTGTAGATCGACTCGCGCCCGATGGCGACGGTGTCGGCGTGCCCGTTCTCGATGATCGCATTGGCGTGGTGCGCGTGAACGATCAGGCCCACCGCATTGGTCCTGACCCCCGCGTCGCGCTTCACCTCGTGCGCGAGCGACCGCTGGTAGGCGTACGCGCTTCGCCGGTCGGCGCCGATGTCCTTCTGTATCCCGCCCATCGAGCAGTCGATCATGTCGACGCCCAGCTCCTTCAGGAGCTTCGCGAGGCGGATCGTATCCGGCATCGACCAGCTCGATCCGTCGAGACAGGAGATGCGCACGAGCAGGGGCTTCTCGTCCGGCAGCGCCGCACGAACCCCTTCGACGATCTCTCGGAGGAAGCGAGTGCGGTTCTCGAATGAGCCGCCGTAGGCGTCGGTGCGCTGATTGGTGGCCTCGGAGAGGAAGAGGTGGATGAGGTAGCCGTGAGCGGCATGGATCTCGACGACCTCGTAGCCGGCCTCGTCGGCTCGGACGGCCGCCTGCACGAACGCATCGATGACCTGCCGAATGTCCTGCAGCGTCATCTCGCGGGCGATCGGGTGATCCGGGTAGAGCATCTGGGGTACCGGGCTGGGGGCCATCCGGTCCCAGTCCTCGGGGTCGAGACCGCGCTTCTCCTCTTCGGTCAGCGGAACATTCCCGTCGGCCCATTTCCAAGGAGCGTGCTCTTGCACTTTCCGACCGGGATGCATGAGCTGAATCCCTGGTGTGGCGCCCTTCGACTTCACCAGTTCGACGAGTCTGGCGAGACCGGGGACGAACTCGTCGTCCCAGATTCCGAGGTCACCCGGAGTGCCCCGGCCGCGCTTCTCCACCGTCGTTCCCTCCTGCATGACCAGGCCCGCGCCGCCGGCTGCGAGCGAGCCGTAGTGCGCGACGTGGTGATCGGTGGGGTGGCCGAATTCCGCGCAGTACTGCCACATCGGGGATATCAGGATGCGGTTCTTCAGCGTGACCCCTCTGAGCTCGAGTGGGCTGAAAAGATTCGGTCTGCTCAATGCGGCATCTCCTTTGATGTGCGGGTGGATGAGACCCGGCAGGCGCCCGGGCTCAGTCATCATTCTGGCAGAATCTACCAAATGATTGGGAGAATTCAATCGTTCCCGAGCAGGGGGCCGATGCGCGGGCCGCGGCGCGGCGGGTGTGTCGAAAGGGGGCGGGCGAGCCGCGGCGAGCGCGATCGAATCGTGATCATTTCATCCAAACGGCCGGTTGACAAACCCGTGATTACCGTGTTCACTGATCTCCAGATGCGGAACCCGTATCGAAACTCCGCTCACTCGAAGTGCGGAATTCCTGTCAATGCACGATGTAGCTCATGGATTAAAGTGAGGCAATTTCAATGAAGAAATCTTCAATCAGAATCGCGACTGCGACCGCGGTCGTCGCCCTCGCGGCGTCGCTCGCGGCCTGTGCACCGGCCACGACCGATGGCGGAACGGGTGAAGGCCAGAGCGAGAACAAATTCGAGGTGACGGGCGAGGCCACGACGTTCACCTCCGCTCAGGATCTGGTCGATTCGTTCGACACCTCCACCCTGTGCGGCGACGAGGAGCTGACCATCGCGCATCCTCGCGGACTCGGCGTGGTCTGGCTGCTCACGGTCGACGCCATTCTCGAGGATCACCTGGCGGAGTTCTGCCCCAACGTCACCCTCGTGGTGACCGATGCTCAGGCCGACCCGGCCAAGGCGAACTCCGATCTGAACTCGCTCGTCGCCCAGGGCGTGGACGGCGTCGTCATCGACCCGCTCTTCGGCGAGGCCATGCTGCCGGCGATGCAGGCCGTCAAGGACGCCGGCATTCCGATCGTGACCTACGTCTCCTCGTCGGGCGCGACCGCCGGCCAGGAGGTCACCGCGGTGGGAGAGGTCGACACCTCGGCCAACGGCGTGCTGTTCACGGAGTTCATGAACCGTGCGCTCGACGGGGAGGGCACGATCGTCTTCCTCGGCGGCGGCCCCGGCCAGCCCTCCAGCATCTCGAACATGGAGGCGATCAAGAAGAATCTCGAGAACTATCCCGGCCTGACCCTCGTCGAAGAGGAGTTCCAGCCGATCAGCAATGATGCGGCGGAGGCCCGTCAGGTGATGTCCGCTCTGCTTGCGAAGCACGGTCGGATCGACGGAGTCATCGGCGACAACGGCGGCGTGGTGAACACGATCCTCGATGCGTACGAGGCCTCCGGCTTCGAGCCCCCCGCGCTCGCGGTCTCCGCTGCGACGAACGGCCTGAACTGCGCCTGGGAAGAGCGCAAGGACTTCCCGTACTTCTCCACCGACGGCAACCAGATGGGCGCGGTCTCGTCGCTCCGCCGGGTGCTCGCCGAGATCAACGGCGTGGCGTTCGACCAGTCGCTCACCGTCGCCCCCTGGGCGGTCGTCGACACCCTCACCCCCGGGATGGAGCCCAAGTGCGACGCCTCGGTCTCGCCCGACGTCGATTGGACGACTTCGCTCTCGGACGACAAGGTGAAGCAGCTCTTCGGCTGATCCGAGACGCACGTCGCAAGTTGGGTCTCGTTCCTGCCGCATCGCCGGAGCGAGGCCCAACTTGACACCCTCCCAGAAGACGCCCTGCACCGAGGCAGCGTGCCTGAACCGCCGCAGAGCTTCCAGCTGACACCGAAAGGTCACCATCACCATGTCTGTTGCTGGGACACCAACCGACACCACCGTCCCCGAGATCGCGCTCTCTCTGAGGGGGATCACCAAGGACTTCCCGGGCGTCCGCGCACTCGATGACGTGAATCTCGAGGTCAGAGCCGGCGAGGTCCACGGCGTGGTCGGCGAGAACGGCGCCGGGAAGTCCACCCTGATGGCGATCACCTCGGGCGCGCTGCGCTCGGACTCCGGCACCGTCACCATCCTCGACGAGATGCTCGAGGAAGCCGATCCCCAGACGGCGCGGAAACTCGGCATCGCGATCGTGCGCCAGGAGCCTGCTCTCATGCCGGATCTCACGGTGGCGGAGAACTTCTATCTCGGCGTGACGGCCGAGTTCCGCCCGCCGATGCGAGCCCTGACCTCATGGGCGGAACAGGTGCTCTCGGCCTGGGGGGACGCCTCGATCGATGTGCGAGACCGGGTCGAGCAGCTCGGACCGCAGAGCCGCTTCATCGTGGAGATCTGCCGTGCGCTCGCTCAGAACCCGCGCGTGCTGATCCTCGACGAGCCGACCGAGCATCTGGTGGCCGAGGAGGTCGATGTGCTGTTCGGGCACATCCGCCGCCTGGTCGCCGAGGGCACGGCCGTCGTGTACATCTCTCACCGCCTGAACGAGGTGAAGGAGGTCTCCGACCGCATCACGGTGCTGCGCAACGGCAAGAGCATCGGGACCCATGAGGCGGCCGATCTGACCGAGGACCAGATCGTGCAGCTGATCATCGGCCGGGAGCTCGATGTCTTCTTCCCCGAGAAGCTCGCCTTCGCCGGGGGCGACGAAGCCCCCCTTCTCGAGATCTCGGACCTCTCGAACCTGAACCTCAACCAGGTCTCGTTCTCGGTGAAGCGCGGCGAGGTCATCGGACTCGCGGGAATCGAGGGCAACGGCCAGAAGAATCTGCTTCGGGTGCTCGCCGGCCTCGAGAACGCGAACGGGTCGATAGCGGTCGGGGGGAGGCGGCTCCGTCTCAACGACCAGCACTCTTCGACGGCCAACGGGATCACCTATCTCACCGGAGATCGCCACAACGAGGGCGTGCTGACGGGGCTCTCGGTCGGCGAGAACACGGTGTTCCGAAGCCTGCGACGCCTGAGCAGGGCAGGCTGGGCTCGCGAGAAGACGCTGCGGGAGTTCGGTGTGCAGGTGATCAGGGACTTCAACGTGAAGACTCCCACGCTCGACACCCCGATCGAATCGCTCTCAGGCGGGAACCAGCAGAAGGCGCTGCTCGGGGGCGCGCTCGCGACCGAGCCGAAGATCTTCCTCGTCGAGGAGCCCACCCAGGGCGTCGACGTCGGCGCGAAGAGCGAGATCTACCAGCTCCTCCGGGAGGCCGCGCAACGGGGCGCCATCGTCATCATCCACTCCTCAAGCGCGTTGGAGCTCGAGGGGGTGGCGGACCGGGTTCTCGTGATGTCGCGCGGGCATGTCATCCGAGAGCTCGCCGGCGATGAGATCACCGAAGAGGCCATCACCGGATCCGCGCTCAAATCCGATACGCAGCGGGTCCGCGTAGTGCAGCACCGCACCCAGCGCTCGTCGTGGCTGGCCGGCGACACCGCCCCGCTCGCCGTCGTCGGCGGTCTGGTGGTGCTCCTGACGCTGATCAGCTTCATCGCGAACCCCCGGTTCCTCGGTCCGACGAACGTATCCGGAATCCTCATCCTCGCCGCGCCGCTGGCCCTGATAGCGATGGGCCAGCTCTTCGTCCTGCTGACCGGGGGCATCGATCTGTCGAACGGCCCCCTGATGGGCCTCGTGCCCGTCATCGCCTCGTTCTACCTGGTGGACGGCGTCGCCGGGTACTCGCAGGCGATGGGCTGGGTCTACATGCTTCTCGCGGCAGTGGCGATCGGAGCGATCAACTGGGCGTTCATCGACCTGTTGAAGATGAGCCCCATCATCGCGACGCTGATCACCTACATCGCGGTCCAGGCGGCTTCCTTCACGCTGCGTCCGACTCGCGGAGGCCGGATCAGCTACGCCGTCATGGATCCGTTGAAGGTCACCGTCGGATTCATCCCGGTCGCCTTCATCGCCGCGCTCGTCATCGCGCTCGTCCTCGGCTACCTGTTGAAGTACTCGCGCCCGGGCGTGGCGCTGCGCGCGGTCGGTTCGTTCGAGGAGTCCGCGCGCGTGAACGGCATCAACCCCAAGGCCGTCCGATTCGCGGCGTACCTGTCTTCGAGTCTGCTGGCGTTTCTCGCCGGCGTCCTGCTGATGTCGCAGAACGGGACCGGCGATCCGGAGGCGGGCGTCTCGTACACCCTGCTCGGCATCACGGCTGCGGTTCTCGGCGGGGCGAGCCTGTTCGGAGGACGCGGCTCCTTCCTGGGCGTGATCCTCGGCGCGGTTCTGATCAATGTGGTGAACGCGATGTCCGTCTTCCTGGGGCTCACCTCGGATTGGCAGTACTACCTCGTCGGCGCCATGACCATCGGCGCAGTCGCGCTGTACTCAATCGCCCGCAAAAAAGCGGCGGTCGGCCACTAAGGACTAGAAATCATGACACTCAATCAGATTCAGTCGCCCCCGGAAGAGCGCTTCGGCGACCGCGTGCAGAGCGTGCCGAGCGGAAGCATCTGGCAGCGCATCGGGAGCAGGCAGGCGACGCCGGTCGTCGTCGCCACCGTCCTGGTCTTCGCGATATCGGCGGTGATCGCCCCGAGGTCCCTGCTCCAGGCGTCGTTGCTCGCGATGATCGTGCCTGCGGCTGTGCTCGCCGTCGCAGCGGTCGGGCAGACGCTCGTGGTCCAGCAGAAGGGCATCGATCTCGCGGCGCCCGGCTACATCTCCCTGGCGGCGACGATCGTGGTCTTCGCCCCGCAGAAACTCGGAGTCCCGAGCGGCATCGCGGTGCTGCTCGCGCTGATCGTGGCGATGCTCGCGGGCCTGCTCAACGGATTCTTCATCACCAGGCTCAACGTCACTCCGATCATCTCGTCCCTCGCGTTGAACTCGCTGCTGTTCGGCGTGATGTGGACGGTCTCGGGCGGAAACGCGCTGAATGCTCCTGCCGCTCTGACCTGGTTCGCGAAGAACTCGCTCCTCGGGCTTCCGCTCATCGTCTGGCTCGCCGTGGTGCTGGTCGCCGTCACCGCGATCCTCATGTCGAAGACATCCATCGGACGCAGGTTCGTGGGGGTCGGCGCCAACCCCGTCACCGCGCGGGCGACCGGAGTGAAGGTCAACCGGTACATCGTGGGGAGCTACGTGGCGTCGGGGTTCTTCGCCGGGCTGGCCGGCGTGCTGCTCGTCGCATATCTGGGCAAGTCCTCGATCACGATCGGCGCACCGTATCTCTTCCCGATCATCTCCGCGGTGATCGTGGGCGGCGCCGTGCTGTCGGGGGGTCGGGGGAGCGTCGTCGCCTCCGCCATCGCCGCCCTCTTCCTCTCTCAGGTCGTGCAGATGGTGCTGACGCTCGGCGCGCCGGAATCCATCCGCCTGCTGGTCGACGCGCTCGCGATCGCGCTCGCCTCGATCGTGAGGATCGTGCCCTGGAGCAGATTGTTCAGGGGCAAGAGGAGAGCCGCGGGCGGCGGCAATCGATCACCGAGGCCGCGCGATCGCGACACGCACGCGCGCACTCCGAATAGCGAAGGACGGGAAACCCATGTTCGGTCTACTTGAGAACAAGGTCGCGGTCGTGACCGGCGGTACGAGCGGGATCGGCCTTTCGGCTGCGCAGCATTTCGTGGCCGAGGGTGCGAGCGTCGTGATAGCGGACATCCAGGACGGCCCCGGGGAGCAGGTCTCTCGCGAGCTCGGAGAGCGGGCGGAGTACCTCCACGTCGATGTCACGCAGGAGGCGGACATCGAGGCGGCGGTGGCCTTCGCGGTCGAGCGGTTCGGCAGACTGGACGTCTTCTACAACAACGCCGGCGCGCAGGGCGATCCGTCCCCGATCCTCGAGATCGGATCCGGCGGGGCTGCGAAGACCTTCGAGCTCCTCAGCACCTCGGTGCTCCTGGGGCACAAGTACGCCGCCAGGCAGTTCGTGAAGCAGGGAACGGGCGGCTCGATCATCTCGACCGCGAGCGCGGCCGGCCTCGAGGGAGGCTGGAGCGCCGTCGGATACACCGCGGCGAAGCACGCGGTCGTGGGCATCGTCCGGCAGGCCGTCGCCGAGCTGGCCGGACTGGGAATCCGATCGAACGCGATCGCACCGGGCGTGGTGATGACCCCGATCATGGCGAAGAGCTTCGGGGTGCCCCTCGAGCAGGCGGGCGAGTTCGCGGATTTCCTGGCTGAACGTCTCGGGAGCACCATGCCCTCGGGCCGCGTCGGCTTCGCCTCGGACATCGCGAGGGTCGCGGTGTTCCTCGCATCCGACCTCTCGGAGCACGTGAACGGGGTGACCATCCCGGTGGACGGAGGGGCGACCGCGGTCACGCTCAGCTCGTTCGCGCAAGACATCGGCCCCTACGTCGAGGAGTACACGAGCCGGTGAAGACCCGTTCGACTCGGGAATCAGCAACAGCAGCAGGATTGGAACAGCAATGACTCTACGTTTCGACGACCGGACCATCATCGTGACCGGTGCAGGCAGCGGCCTGGGGGAGGTGTATGCGAGACTCCTCGCCAGCCGCGGTGCCGCCGTGGTGATCGTCGACCTGGGCGACAATGCCGAAGGAGTCGCCGCGGCGATCAATGCCGAGGGAGGCAAGGCGGTCGCGGTGACGGGGAGCGTGGCCGAGGAGTCGACGGCGAACGCGGCCGTCGAGGCGGCTCTGTCGCATTTCGGCAGCGTCGACGGGCTCATCAACAACGCGGGCGTGGGGTGGGAGCGCCCGTTCATGGAGACCAGCATGGAGGATCTGCGTCTGCTGATGGAGGTCCACTACTTCGGCACGGTCACCATGACCCGTGCCGTCTGGCCCGTCATGGAGAAGGCCGGGTACGGACGCATCCTCAACATCACCTCGGCGAACATCTTCGGGTTGGAAGGGTGGGCCGGGTACGGGGCTGCCAAGGCGGCGAACCTCGGCCTCGGTCGCGCACTCGCGCTCGAAGGGAAGGCGGCCGGCATCAAGGTGAACATCCTCGCCCCCGCCGCGCTCACGCCGATGCTCGTCGACAACATCAAGGATCCGGAGATCCTGGCATCGGTCCAGTCGGCGAAGCCGGAGCTGGTCGGCCCCGCCGCCGCGTTCCTCGTGCACGAGTCGGTTCCCTTCACCGGGCACACCCTGTTCTCGGCCGCGGGTCTCGTCGCCGATATCCTGATGGGGACCACCCAGGGCCAGGCCGATGCAGACCTCACGATCGAGAAGGTCGCCGAGTTCGTAGCCGGCACCGAGATGCACGAGAATCTCCGTATCCAGAAGAGCACCATCGAGCAGACCACTCAGGGTCTCGGCGACGACTGACCGCGAGCGTCACTCGAGGGGCCCGCGGAGATCCCTGAGTCGCGGGTCGTTCGCATCGTGCGGCCGACCCGCGGCGTTCTCGCGGTCGACCCGACGGCGGGAAGCGCTGAATCGATATTGTGAGGATGAAGATGAACTGGTCCGGCTCGTTCGCTGAAATGAATCTGAACATCGAGCTGAAAGGTCGTTCGAAGGTCATCGACCTCGCCGTACGGCTCGAGAACGGAATGGCGAAGCACCCCCATCACCCGCCATTCGCATTCGCGATGGCGAAGACGCACGGCGGCCACGGCTACTCCGACGGCGTGTCCGCTGCGATGGAGATGATCGCGATGGGCGCGCATGTCGGCACCCACGTCGACGCGCTGGGTCACGTCTCCAAGCACGGCAAGGTGTTCGGCGATCGGGAGGTCCGTCAGGGCGTGGACTGCCTCGACGGTCTCGACGCGGGCAGCATCGAAGAATCGCTCCCGATGATCGGCAAGGGCTATCTGTTCGACGGCCCCGAGTTCTTCGGCAGGGACCTGACCCCTTCGGACGGCTTCGGCCCGGAGGTCTTCGAGCAGTGGTTCGACGGGCGCGAGGAGCCCGGGCCGGGGTCCATCGTGCTCGTTCGAACCGGATGGATGAAGTACTGGAGCGATCCGGATCGATACATCGGGCTCGCCACCGGGCTTCCCGGCGTGACGCTCGAGGGGGCGAAGTGGCTGAGCGATCGAGGCATCGTGGCGACGGGTTCCGACACCATGAACTACGAGCACAAGCCGGATTCCAAGATCATCAATCTTCCGGTGCACGTCCACAACCTGGTCGAGAAGGGCATTCCGATCATGGAATCGATGTACCTCGAGACGCTGGCGGAATCGGGTCACACGGAGTTCACGTTCATCGGCATCCCGCTCCGCATCGGGGGCGGAACGGGATCGCCCATTCGCCCGATTGCCATCGTTCCCGCGTAGTTCCGAGCGGGAGGGGGAACCCGCGCGCGGAGAAACGAGGTGCGCCGCCTTGCCGTGAGGATCCGGGCGTGGCAATATTACAAACAATCGTTTGGTTTAAATCCTGGAGGGGTGCTCAATGACTATGGAAGCGGAGGCCGGCTCACGGCAGGAATTCGCGAGCGCGGCGGAGCGATGGCTCAACGCGAACGTGCCTGCGCGGTGGAGAAAACACCGCGGGGCCCTCGGGGAGGATGAGAGCAATCGGATCCGCAATACCTGGGACAGGCAGCTTTTCGACGCCGGGTACGCCGGACTGTCGCTTCCGAAGGAGTTCGGCGGGCAAGGGCTCGGCGTCGCCGAAGAGGTCATCTTCGCCGAGCTGGCAGGTCGGGCCCAGGCTCCCGACGGGCTCGCGCGCATCGGGCGAATCCTCACGGCTCCGACGCTGATCGCACATGGGACCGAGCAGCAGCGCGCGCGCTACCTCGAGAAGATCTTGAAAGGCGAGGAGATCTGGTGCCAGGGCTTCTCGGAGCCCGATGCCGGATCGGATCTGGCCGGGGTGAAGTGCCGGGCGACCAGGGTCGACGGCGGCTACCGGGTCTCCGGGAGGAAGATCTGGACCAGCTTCGCCGGGCTCGCGGATCGGTGCCTGCTTCTCGCCCAGACGGATCCGAACGCGCCCAGGTACAGGAATCTGACGATGTTCCTGCTGAACATGCGTCAGGACGGCGTCAACATCTCGCCCATCAAGCAGTCCTCGGGTCTCTCCCACTTCGCGGAGGTGCAGTTCGAGAACGTGTTCGTCTCGGACGAGGACGTCGTGGCCCGGGAGGGCGACGGGTGGAAGGTGGCGATGACCGTCCTCGCGAATGAGCGGGGCGGTGTCGAGGCCGCGAGCCGGTACGTCGAGATCCGCGCGGACCTGGATCTCCTCATCTCCACGATCGGCGGCCTGCCCGAGTACCGGCGGCAGCTCGACGCCTTCGAAGCCAAGGTGGAGCTCATCCGCTGGCAGGTGTCGAAGTCCGTCGGCCTGGAGGACGATCCGGAGGAGTACTTCCGCGCGGCCTCGATCCTGAAGGTGTTCTGGAGCGATCTCTGGAAGGAGGTCGCCGAACTCGGATTGGCGACCGCGAATGCCGGCACCGTGGATCACTGGCGATTCCAGTACCTGGAGACGCGGGCGGCCTCGATCTACTCCGGAAGCAACGAGATCCAACGCAACATCATCAGCGAACGAGTATTGGGGATGCCGAGATGAGCATGGTCACCACACGCCCGAGCGATCTTGGCAGCGAGGTCGCCGAGTTCATCCGAGACACGATGCGCCGGGCCACCGGGGGGGCGAACGTCGCGACCTACCTCGAAGGCGATCCCCCCGTCGAGTGGAGGACGCTGAGCGAGGCCGGCTGGGACTGCGTCGGGGTCGTGGAAGACGACGACTCCGCGACGCTCAGGGATCTCGTCGAGATCGCCCTCGCCTGGGGGGACACGCTCATCCAGCTTCCCCTGATCCCGACCATCGTCGCGAAGCGTCACGCCACTGCCGCGCTCGAGCACGAAGGGCCGGTGACGTTCAGCATCCACACGCAGACCATCGCCGACGGATTCGGGTGCATTCCGTTCGGCCAGGCCGAGGGAGTGCTCGTTCTCGAGTCGTTCGAGAGCGGAGCGGGGGGACTCGTGGTCTCGGGCGCCGAGCCGGAACCCTACGCGGCGAGTCTTCGCGCCACCATCGCGCCGGTGCTCACCGCCTTCAGCGACGAGGCGGCGTATGAGCTGAAGACGGTGTGGGCCGCGGAAGCCGCAGGCGTCGCGAAGCGGGTGCTCGCCGACGCGGTCGAGTTCACCAAGCAGCGCGAGCAGTTCGGAAGGCCGATCGGCTCCTTCCAAGCCGTGAAGCACCATCTCGCGAATGCGCACGTGGCCGTGCAGATCGCCGAGACGGCCGCCATCTGGGCGAGTCTCGAGCGGAAGAACGCCGATCTGGCCGTACGGACATCATTCGAGGAGAGCCTGAAGTCGCTCCAACTCTCCACCCAGGTCTATGGCGGGCTCGGTTTCACCTGGGAGATGGGCGTGCATTTCGCGCTTCGTCACGTCACCATGCTGCGTGAACTCTCGAGCGGGCTCTGAGCCCTGATGTCCGTACTGGTCACCGGGGGTACGAGCGGAATCGGCCTCGAGATCGCGCTGGGATTGGCCGAATCGGGTCGGCACGTCTTCCTCAACTATCACTCGAACGAGGAGGCCGCCGAGAGCGCCGCCGATCGGGTCCGCGGGGTCGGCGCCGTCCCGCACCTCCTGAAGGCGGATCTCGGGTCGCTCGAAGACATCCGTTCGCTCTCTCGCAGGATCGGCGAGCTGGCGTCGGGGCTCGACGTGATCGTCCACGCGGCTGCGCGGGCGGTCACCGGGCGGCTGCTCGACATCCCGGGCGAGGAGTTGAATCGGGCGGTCGCCACGAACGGCAGCTCCTTCGTGCACCTGGTCCGTGAGTGCCAGGGCCTGCTGAGCAGCGGGTCGAGCGTCATCTACGTCACGAGCAAGGGATCCGAGCGGGCGCTCAAGGGGTACGGTCCTCTCGGGGGTCCCAAGGCGATGGCGGAGCAGATGATGCGCTATCTCGCGACCGAGCTCGCCCCTCGGGGCGTACGGGTGAATGCGGTCTCCCCCGGTCCGGTCGACACGGAGGCGCGCAGGCGCATGTTCCCCGACACGTGGGAACAGCGCTTGAGGGATCAGGCGGCGCTCACTCCTGCGGGTCGCACGCTCGAGCCCGGCGACCTGGCCGGAGTGATTCAGCTCATGGTCGATCCGCGGTTCTCATCTCTGATCCAGGGTCAGGTGATCACGATCGACGGAGGGCTCTCGCTATGAACGAGCCGCCCTCCCTCGGGCACCGGGCTCTTCCTGCCGCCGGGCGCTGCCGTCGCCGACTCTGAGGAGACACCCATGAGAGCCGTCACCTACGCTCGCCACGAGACGGTCGAGATCCGCGACAGGCCCGTTCCCGAAATCGCACCCGACGAGGTGCTGCTCAGGGTGAGAGGAGCCGGGCTCTGCCACTCCGACATCAGCATCATCGGCCGCGGCGACGATCACCCGCTCGTCGGCAGCACGCTGGGGCACGAGGTGGCGGGCACGGTGCAGCGGATCGGCCCCGAGGTTCGCGGCTGGAACCCGGGCGACAACGCTCTCGTCGCGCTGGTGCTCAGTTGCGGCCAGTGCCGGGAGTGCTTCTCCGGGCGAGACAATCAGTGCACGACGGCGTATCCGCGCGGGTCGGCGTCCCCGCTTTCGACGGGCATCGGATCGCCCGGCGGCATGGCCGACTACATCGCGGTGAAGGCCCGCCACCTCGACCCCATCGGCGACCTCGACCCGGTCGCCGCGGCGCCGCTCGCCGACGCGGCGCTCACCTCGATGCACGCCATCAACACGGTGAAGGAGCGTCTGACCGGAGACGCCTGCGTGGTGACGATCGGGGTGGGCGGGCTCGGGCACCTGGCGCTCCAGATCCTGGTCGCCACCACCGCGGCGCGCGTCATCGCTCTGGACGCCGATCCGGCGAGGGTCGAGTACGCCGCAGCTCACGGCGCCGATTCGGCGCTCCTCAGCGATTCGACCGCGGCCGACCGTGTTCTCGCGGAGACCGGGGGCCTCGGCGCGCAAGTCGTGCTCGACTTCGTCGGGGCGCAATCCACCGTCGACCTGGCGACCTCGATCATCGCCCCCGGAGGAGCGATCCGCTTCATCGGCCTCGGCGGCGGCGGGTTCTCGTACCGTGCGATGAACGCCCCCGATCTGCCCTGGGGCGTGAACATCGAGCGGCCCTACGGTGGAACCCGTTCCGAGGTGCGGGAGGTCATCGCGCTCGCGCAGCGGGGGAGGATCGGCGTCGAGGTCGTCCGTTACCCTCTCGACGATGCGGTGCGGGCATTCGACGATCTCCGCCATGGACGGATCCGAGGTCGGGCCGTGCTGGTGCCGTAGCGCCGGCCGATGCGACTCGGGATCAGCGGGATCCGCCGCTGAGGAATGCCGCGACTCCCGCCTTCGCCTCGGCCGAGCCCACGAGGGTGGAGGAGGCCTTCTGGGCGTGCTGGTAGGCGTCGAACCACCCCATCTGCTCGTGCTCGACGAAGACGCGCTTGCGGGTCGCGAGGATATCGACCCCCTTCGCTGCGATGTCAGCCGCGATGGCGAGGGAGCGTCCCAGCACCTCCTCCTTCGCAACGACGTGGCCGATGAACCCCGCCTCCTCGAGCTCCTGCGCAGTCGCGCGCCGGCCGGTGAAGGCGAGTTCGCGGACCAGTCCCTCGGGCACGCCGAGATAGTTGAGGATCTTCGAGGTTCCGGCGATGAGGCCGTAGTTGATCTCCGGTGTCGCGAACTGCGCGGTGTCGGCGGCGATGCGGATGTCGCAGACGGCGGCGAGCATGACGCCGATGCCGATGGTGTGTCCTGAGATCGCCGCGACGACCGGGCGCTCGAGCCTCGCAAAGCGCGGGATCACCGCGTTGACGAACCGGTAGCGCTCGGCTCGGCTCTCGCCGTCCATGCCCGCGAAGTCGTTGACGTCGGCCCCGCCGCACCAGCAGCGCGATCGCTCGCCGGCCGCGAGCACGACGGCGCGGACGTCTCGGCTCGTCTCGAGGTGCTCGGTCAGGGCGAGCAGCTCCTCATAGGTGGAGACCCGGAAGCTGTTCACCGGGGGCCGCTCGAACGTGACCAGCCCGACCCCTTCGTCGACGGTGAGGGTGAACGATCCGAATGCTGCTGTGCGCTCAGGGGTCATGTTCTGGTGTCCTTCTGTTCCACGCCGGTCCTGTCCGGATCTAGGATAGGATAATCAACCGAATGATTGGTTAATTTATTGTAGCGGGGCCCGACCGCGCGCGTGAACCCTCGAAAGGAATGTCCGAATCATGACCGAAGCCGTCATCGTCGCGACCGCCCGCTCTCCCATCGGCCGGGCCTTCAAGGGCTCCCTCGTCGGGATCCGACCGGATGACCTTGCGGCGCAGATGGTGCGGCGAGCCTTGGAGAAGATTCCCGAGCTCGATCCCGAGACGATCGATGATCTGCTGGTCGGCACGGCGTTGCCCGGTGGTGAGCAGGGTTTCAACATCGCCCGAGTCGTCGCCGTGCTGCTCGGTCTCGACGGCGTACCGGGCGCCACGGTCAATCGTTTCTGCGCGTCGAGCGTGCAGACCACCCGTATGGCCGTGCATGCGATCCGCTCCGGGGAGGCCGACGTCTGCGTCTCCGCCGGCGTCGACATGATGTCGCGTCTCGCTCCCGGGGTGCCGGACAGTCCGGAAGCGCGCAATCCTCGGTTCGAGCAGCTCGGCTCGGCGCAGGACGAGCTGCTGGAGTGGCGGGATCCTCGTGAGACGGGGCGCCTGCCGGACGTCTACATGGACATGGGCACGACCGCCGAGAACGTCGCCACGCTGATGGGGGTCACGCGCTCCGAGATGGACGAGTTCGCGCTGCGCAGTCAGATGAACGCCCGGGCCGCGGCCGAGGCGGGCTTCTGGGACATCGATGTGACCCCGGTGCGGCTTCCCGGCGGCGAGACGGTGCGAGCCGACGACGGCCCGCGTCCGACCACGACGCTGGAGGGCCTCGCCGGCCTCGCCCCCGTCTTCCGCGAGGACGGGAGGATCACCGCGGGCAACGCCTGCTCCTTGAACGACGGCGCCGCCGCGGTGGTCGTGATGAGCGATTCCAGGGCGAAGGAGCTCGGGCTCACGCCGCTCGCGCGCGTTCTGTCGACCGGCGTCTCGGGGCTCTCGCCGGAGATCATGGGGCTCGGCCCGGTCGAGGCCACCCGTCGAGCTCTCTCCCTGGCCGGGATGACCGTACGGGACATCGATCAGTTCGAGATCAACGAGGCTTTCGCCGCGCAGGTCATTCCTTCGGCGCGGCTGCTGGGCGTTCCGTTCGACAAGCTCAATGTGAACGGGGGCGCGATCGCGCTCGGGCACCCCTTCGGCATGACGGGCGCCCGCACCACGACGACGCTCATCAACTCGCTGAGGCACCGCGACGAGCAGTTCGGCGTGGTCTCGATGTGCATCGCCGGCGGGATGGGCATGGCCATGGTCGTAGAGCGGCTCTCCTAGCGCTACGGCGGCTCCGGGTGCGAGCCGCGCTCGCGGCGGTTTGACCGCGCCCGTCCGAGGTTCTATGATTACAACCAACCGATTGTTTGATTATGAGGGTTCCCCGCGTTGACGACGGCTTCTCGCGACGCGTACGCTCTCGGAATGCACGCGGTCTGCGGTTCGGCCCGAGCGGCCCGAACCGACCCGACCGCGACCGCCCGGCGTTGAGGAGAGGCACATGAAGGTCATCGTTCTCGTGAAGGAAGTGCCCGACACCTATGGTGACAGGAAACTCGACCTCGAGACAGGTCTCGCGGATCGGCGGGCGAGCGACGCCGTGCTCGACGAGATCAGCGAGCGGAGCCTCGAGGTCGCCCTCTCGTACGCGGATGGGCACGAAGACGTCGAGGTGGTCGCGCTCTCGGCAGCTCCGGAGAGCGCGTCGACGACGGTGCGGAAGGCGCTCGCGATGGGTGCGGACCGTGCCGTTCAGGTCATCGACGAGGACCTGCGCGGCGCGGACATCATGCTCACCGCCGAGGTCCTCGCGGCCGCAGCGAGAATGGAGGGCTTCGACCTGATCGTCGCCGGCAACACCGCGACCGATGGCATGAGCGGCATGGTGCCCGCAGCCCTCGCCGAGCATCTCGGCGTCGCCCTGCTGTCGGGACTGAGCGCGGTCGAGATCGCGGACTCGACGGTCGGCGGCACGCGCCCTGTCGACGGGGGCGTGCAGCGGGTGTCGGCTTCGCTGCCGGCGGTGATCTCGATCACCGAGGCGCTTCCCGACGGGCGCTTCCCGAGCTTCAAAGGCATCATGGCGGCGAAGAAGAAGCCGTTGGAGTCGCTGAGCCTCGCGGATCTGAACGTGACGGTCGACAACGCCGTGACGCCGCGATCCATCATGCTGAGCATCAGCGAGCGGCCTCCGCGCGAGGCCGGCATCAAGATCGTGGACGAGGGCGATGCCGGCGAGCGCCTGGCGGAGTTCTTGATCGACAACCGTCTCGCCTAGGAGAAACCCCATGACCGACCTCCCTTCCGACGCCATCCTCGTCGTCATCGAGACGACGTCCGGCGGCGCACCCGCGAAGTCCGCCGCCGAGCTGATCGGCGCCGCCTCGCAGCTGGGCAGCCCCGTCGCCCTCCTGCTCGGCCCCGAGGCCTTCGCCGCTCAGCTCGCCGACCTGGGCGCGACGAGAGTGCTGGTGGCGGAGCGCCCCGATGCCGATGCGCTCGGGAGCTTCGAGGTCGATGCGCTCTGCGCGGCCGCCGAACTCGTGAGACCCGACGCCGTGCTGATCCCCCACTCGCTCGACGGCCGCGAGCTCGCCGCGAGATTCGCGGTGCGCACGAAGGCGGCGGTCGCCGCCGACGCCGTGGGCGTCGACCGCGACGACCTCGGCGTCGTCGCTCGGCACTCGGTGTACGGGGGGAACTACACGGTCACCTCGGCCCCGACCTTCGGCGCCGCCGTGATCACCCTGCGACAGGGCTCCGTCGAGGCTCGGGCCACCGCGCAGCCCCTCGTCTCGGAGGCGCTCTCCGTCCCGCGCTCCGAGGGGTCGGCCGCGCGCATCGACTCCTTCGAGGCGGAGGCCACGGTCTCGTCGCGGCCCGAACTGCGGGGCGCGGCGAAGGTCGTCGCCGGCGGCAGGGGGCTCGGCTCCGAAGAGCAGTTCGCGCTGGTGGAGCAGCTCGCCGACGCCCTGGGCGCCGCGGTGGGAGCATCGCGCGCGGCGGTCGATTCGGGCTACATCGCCCAGTCGCATCAGGTCGGCCAGACCGGGGTCTCCGTCTCTCCGCAGCTGTATGTCGCCCTGGGCATCTCCGGCGCGATTCAGCATCGCGCGGGCATGCAGACCTCCAAGACGATCGTCGCGATCGACAAGGACCCGAACGCGCCGATCTTCGACATCGCAGACTTCGGAGTGGTCGGCGATCTCTTCGCGGTGGTGCCGCAGCTCATCAGCGCACTCGAGACCCGGCGGCAGTAGTCATGTCGTCCGACCGTGCCCCGAGGATGAGGAGCGGCCTGCCCCGTGCGAAGGGCGGCGGACCGTGGCCGCCCGGTGGAATGACGAGCGGTGGAACGACGGGCGGCGGTTCGCCCGGCGCCGAGCCCGACTCGGCCGTGGCGGCCGCTCCTGCCCCGTCCGTCGAAGCCCTGGCGGGCAAGGCCGTGGTCGACGCCGCGGGGGGTGTCGTCGCGGCACCT
>CALMSE010000020.1 GCA_937872275.1 uncultured Leucobacter sp.
GCACGCCGGCCTCGACGACGTGCGCCTGCTCGACGGCGGGCTCGCGGCCTGGCGCGCTGAGGGGCTGGGGCTCGAGGAGGGCGACGCGGCCCCCGAGCCCGGCGACGTCTCGCTCGCCTACGGCGAGCTCGAGATCCTGGACGTCTCGGAGGTGGGCGGCTTCGCCGCCCGGGGCGTGCTGCTCGACGCCCGCCCGCTCGACAAGTACACGGGCGAGAGCGAGGCCATGGAGCCGCGCGGCGGCCACATCCCCGGTGCGGTCAGCGCGCCCGCGAGTGCGAACTTCGGCGCCGACGGACGCTTCCGCTCCCTCGCCGAGCTGGCCGAGCACTACGCCGCGCTCGGCGTCGAGCCCGGCCGGCCGGTCGGCGTCTACTGCGGCGGGGGCACGAGCTGCTCGACCGACTACATCGCACTCACCGCGCTCGGCTACGACGTCGCGATCTACCCCGGCTCCTGGTCGCAGTACGCGGCGCACCCCGAGCTGCCGGTCGCGACGGGGGCGGATCCGCAGGGCGCCTGAACCCGGGCGCCTAGCGCGGGTCGCGATCGCGGTTGCGCCGTCGCACCGCCTTCTCGGGTCTCCCCCCGAGGTAGGAGCGCGCGGGGTCCACCGTGAAGCCCTGCCGGAGCGCCTCGCGCCCCACGAGCATGCGGAAGACCATCTCGTCGCGGCTGGTGAGCGTCACCTCGCTCGTGATCGAGCGCCCGCACAGCGCGATGTCCATGAGCACCACGAGGCGAGCCTGCGAGTGCCCCGACGAGCTGCGCACGGTGCGCCGGTCGTGCACCGGCAGCTCCACGGTCGCGGGGTCCGCGTCGCTCAGCTGCCAGGGATGCGCGGTGAAGCGCACCCACTCCTCGCCATCTCGCGAGAACTCCTCGATCGAGCTCGCGTGCAGGGCCGAGGTCTGCGCCCCCGTGTCGATCTTGGCCTTGATCCAGGGCAGCCCGAGATCGGGCAGCCCGACCCATTCCCGCCACCCCGCGAGAGTGCTTGAATAGGGAGGTTCGATCACCCGACCATCATGGCAGGAACCCCGGTGAAACTCGCTATCCTCTCGCGCGCCCCGCAGGCCTACTCGACGCAGCGGCTGCAGCAGGCGGCGCTCGACCGCGGCCACCGGGCCCGCGTGCTGAACACCCTGCGCTTCGCGATCGACCTCGCGGGCGAGGAGCCCGACCTGCGCTATCGCGGCAAGCAGCTGAGCGACTACGACGCGATCCTGCCCCGCATCGGCTCCTCGATCACCTACTTCGGCACCGCGGTCGTGCGCCAGTTCGAGCAGATGGACGTCTACACGCCCAACACCGCGAGCGGCATCTCGAACGCGCGCGACAAGCTGCGCGCGATCCAGATCCTCTCCCGCCACAGCATCGACATGCCCGCGACCGCCTTCGTGCGCAACCGGGCCGACGTGCGACCCGCCATCGAGAGCGTGGGCGGGGCGCCGGTCGTGATCAAGCTGCTCGAGGGCACCCAGGGCATCGGGGTGATCCTCGCGCCGCAGGTGAAGGTGGCCGAGGCGATCATCGAGACGCTGCACTCGACCCAGCAGAACGTGCTGATCCAGCGCTTCGTGTCCGAGAGCCGCGGCCGCGACATCCGCGCGCTCGTCGTGGGGGATCGGGTCGTGGCCGCGATGCGGCGCATCGCGTCGGGCGACGAGTTCCGTTCGAACGTGCACCGCGGCGGCACCGTCGAGCCCGTGCAGCTCGACCCCGCCTACGAGCAGACCGCCGTGCGCGCCGCGCAGATCATGGGGCTGCGGGTCGCGGGCGTCGACATGCTCGAGGGGGACGAAGGCCCGCTCGTCATGGAGGTGAACTCCTCGCCCGGGCTGCAGGGCATCGAGACCGCGACCGGGCTCGACGTCGCCGGCGCGATCATCGACTACATCGCGAACCAGGTCGCCTTCCCCGAGATCGACGTGCGTCAGCGGCTCAGCGTCTCGACCGGCTACGGCGTGGCCGAGCTCGTGATGCACGCCGGCGCCGAGCAGGTGGGGCGCCCCCTCGGAGACCTCGGGTTGTGGGATCGCGACATCACGGTGCTCACCCTGCATCGCGGGGTGCAGGTGATCCCGAACCCGCGCAAGCACGTGGTGCTGGAGCCGGAGGATCGGCTGCTCTGCTTCGGCAAGCTCGAGGAGATGCGCTCGATGATCCCGGATCGGCCGCGCCGCCGCGCCCGCGTGCGGAAGCTGCCGCAGGAGGCCCGGGATCTCGCCGAGGGGTGAGCCGAGTCGTCGCCCGGATGCTCAGGCGCGCCGGGCGACGATCTGGAACTCGACGTACCCCGTGTCCTCGACCGAGACGAAGCCGAGCTTCGGGGCGGCCACGCCGTAGTCGGCGAAGACGACGGGGATCTGCCCGGCGATCTCGGCGGCGGTGCCGTCGGTGCGGGCCTGCACGGTGAAGGTGACGGTCTGCGAGACGCCGGCCAGGGTGAGCTCTCCCGTGAGCTCGAGCTCGACGGTCTCGCCCGAAGCGGGGAGCGCATCGGCGCTGACCGGCTCGGTGAGGCGGAACGTCGCGGTGGGGTGCTCGCTCACGCGCAGCGCGTCGTCGCGGAAGTAGCTGTCCCGGCTCGAGCTGTCGGTGGCGATGGAGGCCACGTCGACCGTGAGTTCGGCCGCCGAGAGCGTCAGCCCGTCGACGGTGAGCGTGCCGGTCACCTCGGAGGTGCGGCCCGTCACGGTCACGTCGACGCCGTTCAGCACCTCGTTCACCCGGTACCCCGCCTCGGAGCCCTGCGCGACCGACCATTCGCCGCTCAGCGCCGCCGCGTCGAGGGCCTCGTCCGAGGCGGCCGGTTCGAGCGCGCTGTCCTCCGCCGTGAGCGTCGGCGTCTCGGCGGCCGGCGCGGCGATGAAATCGCGGTAGACGATCGGGCCCGCGATCGCGACCGCCGACCCGAGCCCGAGCACGCAGATCACCACGACGATGGTGGCCTTCGTGCGTTTGCGCATGGCTGGACTCCGGTCTGCGAGGGGTGCGGGGCGACGGGTACTACTCTGCACTCCCCGAATATGAGAGCTCTGTGAACAGGCGGGGAACGCGCTGACCGCGGGCGGATCCGCCCCGCCCCGCCCGGCCCTAGGCCTTCAGCACGCGGAAGCCGAGCACCGGGTCGTAGCCGTGGATCTCGCGGGTGTCGAGCACCGCCATGAAGTCGAGCACCTCTCGGGTGATCTCCTGCCCGGGCACGAGCACCGGGAAGCCCGGCGGGTACGGCGTCACGAAGCCGCCGCTGACCGGCCGCTCGCCGCGGTCCACCCGATCCCGCAGCTCGGGGAGCAGCACGTGATCGACGTTGCTGCGCCGCTGGCCCCGGTAGAAGCCGGCCCGCAGGTCGCCGTCGGGCAGCTTGCCGTCGGTGGAGAAGTCCGGCGCGAACGCGCTGAAGTCGGGCAGGGGCGGCATGGGCACCTCGCCCGGCAGCAGGGCCTCGGGCTCGCGCTGCTCCTGCTCCTCCTCGAAGCGCTCGGCGAGCCTCACGAGCACCTCGATGAGATAGGCGATGCCGCTGCGCGAGGTGCCGATGTTCGTCATGAACAGCACCGTGTTGCGGCTCGTCTTGTTCACCTGGATGCCGTAGCGGTCCATGAGGTACTCGTGCTTGAAGGTGTCGCCGTCGACGCCGGTCTTCGTGATCTCGACGGTGATGCGGCTCGGCTCCACCACGAACTCGTCCTCAGCCCAGGCCTTCCACATCGACGCGAGGCCGTCGCGCAGGGGCATCGGCCGGCCGTCGCCCCGGTACTCCTCCGGGATCAGGTCGTGCGCGGTGAGCACCCGGAAGAACTTGCGCAGCAGCGGATGACGCGCGATCGCCTGCGACAGGCTCGTCGCGAGGTCGAGCTGGCGCTGCACGAGCTCGTAGCCCTCGAGCTCCACCTGGCGGCGCCCGAGGTCGAGCGAGCTGAGGATCTGGTAGTTCGGCGACGTCGAGGTGTGGGTCATGTACGCCTCGTGGAAGGGCTCGCGCGCCTCGCGCACCCAGTCCTGGTCGTGGACGTGGATCATCGACCCCTGCCGCAGCGACGTGAGCGTCTTGTGCGTCGACTGCGTCACGTAGACGCGCAGCCGGGCGTCGGGGGAGGGGATCAGCCGCTCGCCGAGCCAGACCTCGTCGGGGGCGGGGGTGCCGTCGGCGGCGAAGAGGCGCTTCCGCTGCTCCTCGTAGGCTCGGCGATGGGCGTCGGTCGCGAGCAGCTCCTCGAGCTTCTTCGTGGCCGCCATCGCGGTGCGGCGCCGGGTCACCGGATGGAAGGCTCCGAACGCGAACCACGCCTCGTCCCAGAGGAAGACCAGGTCGGGCTTGATCGCCAGGCACTCCGCCATGACCCGCTCGGGGTCGTAGACGAGGCCGTCGAAGGTGCAGTTGGTCAGCGTCACCATGCGCACCTCGTCGAGGCGCCCGGCCGCGCGGTAGTCGAGCAGCAGCTGCTTGATCCGGGAGAGCGGCACCGCGCCGTAGAAGGCGTAGTCGTTGAGCGGGTAGGCGTCGAGATAGGCCGGCCGGCCGCCGGTGAGCATCATGGCGTGATGGTGCGACTTGTGGCAGTTGCGATCCACCACCACGACGTCGTTCGGGGCGACGAGCGCCTGATGCACGATCTTGTTGGCCGTCGAGGTGCCGTTGGTGACGAAGAAGGTCTGCTTGGCGCCGAAGGCGCGGGCGGCCAGATCCTGCGCCTTCTTCAGCGTGCGCACCGGCGCGAGCAGCGAGTCGAGCCCGCCCGAGGTGGCGCTCGTCTCGGCCAGCAGCAGGTTGAGGCCGTAGAAGTCGGCGAAGTCGCTGATCCACTTCGAGCCCACCACGGAGCCGCCGCGGGCGACGGGGAGCGCGTGGAAGACGCCCACCGGGCGGCGCGCGTGGTCCTGGATCGCCGCGAAGAAGGGCGTGTCGTAGAGATGCGAGACGCGGCGCAGCAGCGACAGGTGCAGCTCGAGCTGATCCTCGCGGCGGAACACCCGGCGGAAGCGCTTGGAGAGCGCCCCCGCGAGATCCTCGATGTTGGCCCCGGCCATGAGGTAGAGGTCGATCTCGGGGCGCAGGCTGTGCAGCACGTCCGCGAGGCGCACCACCCGCTGCACCGAGGAGAGCGCGCTCGAGGCCGGGGCCATCTCGACGCCGGCCGTCTGCCACGCGAGCGAGATGGTCTCCTGCAGGTCGCGGCTGAGCGCCTGCTGGCTGCGACCCGAGAAGCCGGGCCGCACGATGCAGGCGAGGATGTTCGGGTTGGTGAGGAGTGCCGCGATCGCGTCGTCGGCCGAGGGCACGACCACGTAGTCGTAGATGAATGCGTCGGCGGGGGCGCGCAGCCGCAGCGACTCGGCGCGGATCACGTCGCGATCCGCCTCCGTCGTCTCGTCGATGATGAGCACCTCGAAGCGCGGCCGGGGGTCGCTGTCGTCGTGCAGCTCGACGCGCTCCAGCTCGTCGAGCACGTCCTCACGGGGATCGTCGGGGACGGTGGACCGGCGCAGCCGCTGCACGACCCGCCCGATGCGGTCGAGCGCCGTCTGGTAGTCGCCCTGCACGAGCAGATCGGCGATGCCGCGCACGTAGCGCTGGCCGAAGCCCGCCCAGTACATCTCGATGGTCTCGAGGGCCCGCAGGTTGCGCGCGATCTCGCTGTCGGCGGAGAGCGCGGAGATGTCGTCGCTGCCGTGCGCCACCCGCTTCACCGCGAAGCGCAGGTACTCCCACGCGTCGCTGCGTACTCGCCAGGTACTCGCGGGCATCCCGGGGTTGCGTTCGAGGGTCTTCATCGAAACCTGCCTTCCGGCCTCGGGCCGGCGGCTCGGGCGAGCGCCCCGGCAAGACCCGGCTGAATCGCCGGGAGAATGCGTGATCCCTCATTGTATGGTGCAGGCCGATGCGGATCCGCATACACGGCCCGACCGCCCCCTGCGGCGCGACTAAGCTTGAGCCATGGCACCATCGAACGAGCGCAGGCATCGCATCGCCGTACTGGGCGGCGGCCCCGGGGGGTACGAGGCGGCTCTCGCGGGTGCGCAGCTGGGCGCCGAGGTGACGCTGATCGAGCGATCCGGCGTGGGCGGATCGGCCGTACTCACCGACGTGGTGCCCTCGAAGAGCCTCATCGCCACCGCCGGCGCCGCCCAGTCGGTGCGCGACTCGGCGACGCTCGGCGTGCAGGCCTTCGTGCCGGGGGGCGACGGCAAGCCGGTGCGGCCCGAGATCGCCGTCAACCTCTCGGCGGTGAACAAGCGGCTGCTGGCGATGGCGGCGGCCCAGTCGGTCGACATGCAGCGCACCCTCGAGGAGGCCGGCGTGCGCGTCGTCCACGGCGAGGGCCGACTCGACGGGCCGAACGCGATCATGGTGTCGACCGCGGCGGGCGACACCGGCACCGACTTCGACCGGGTCGAGGCCGACACCACCGTGGTCGCCGTCGGCGCGCGCCCGCGCGAGCTCGACACCGCGAAGCCCGACGGCGAGCGGATCCTCACCTGGACGCAGCTGTACGAGCTGAGCTCGGTGCCCGAGCACCTCGTCGTCGTCGGCTCGGGCGTCACCGGCGCCGAGTTCGCGAACGCGTACTGCACGCTCGGATCGAAGGTCACCCTCGTGTCCAGCCGCGAGCGCGTGCTGCCGGGCGAGGATGCCGACGCGGCGGCCGTGATCGAGCGCGAGTTCGCGCGGATCGGCATGACCGTGCTGGGGCAGTCCCGCGCCGAGACCGTCGTGAACACGGGGGACGGGGTGCTCGTCACGCTGGCCGACGGTCGCGAGGTCGAGGGCTCGCACTGCCTCATGGCGGTCGGGTCGATCCCGAACACCGAGGGCATCGGCCTGCGCGCCGCGGGCGTCGACCTCTCCCGGAGCGGGCACATCCACGTCAACAAGGTCGCGAACACCCGCGTGCCCTCGATCTACGCCGTGGGCGACTGCACCGACTTCTACCCGCTCGCCTCGGTCGCCTCCATGCAGGGGCGCACGGCGATCATGCACGCGCTCGGCGACTTCGTGCGGCCGATCGACCTGCGCAACGTGGCGGCCAACGTCTTCACCTCGCCCGAGATCGCGAGCGTCGGCTGGAACGAGCGCACGCTCGCCGAGGCCGAGGGCATGGCGCGCTCGGTGCAGTACACGATTCCGCTCGGCATCAATCCGCGCGCGAAGATGCAGGGCATCCGCGACGGCTTCGTGAAGCTCTTCTGCTGGGAGGCCTCGCGCACCGTCATCGGCGGGGTCATCGTGGCGCCGAACGCGAGCGAGATCATCTTCCCGCTCGCGCTCGCCGTCGAGCACCGGCTCACCGTCGACCAGGTCGCCTCGGCCTTCGCCGTCTACCCCTCGCTGTCGGGCACCATCACCGACGCCGCCCGCGCGATGCATGCGGGAGTGCTGTGAGGGCGCGGATGGCGGGCGCGCGCCGCGCCGCGCTCGCCGCCGCGGCCGCGGTCCTGCTCCTCGGGCTGACCGCCTGCTCGGGAACGGCGAAGCCGGCGCTCGTGCCCTCCGACACGGGGGCGGATCCGGTGGTCACCGTCACCGTCGTCGACAACAGGTACGAGCCGGCCGAGGTCGAGATCGAGGTCGGCCAGGCGGTGCGCTGGGTGTTCCAGGGGGTCATGGAGCACGACGTGGTCGCGGACGACGGCAGCTTCGTGAGCGAGCTGGTGACGAGCGGCGAGTACGTCCATGTCTTCGAGACGGCGGGGGAGTTCCCCTACGACTGCTCCGTGCACCCCGAGATGACGGGCAGGGTCGTCGTCCGCTAGGGTTGTGCGCCCGGCGCCGTGAGCCGCACGGACTCGAGGCGCTCGGCCGGGGTCGGCGCCGCGTGCACGGTGATCAGCTCGTCGGCGTCGGCGTATTTCGCGAACGCGTCGAGCTCTTCGCGCACGCGATCCCGTCCGCCGATGGCGGTGTAGCGCAGCATCTCGCGGATCTGCCGGCCGGCCGGGGTGTCGGAGAGCGCCGCCGCCTCGTCGGCGGTCAGCTCCCGATCGCGACCGCGGGAGAGGAAGCGGCGCACCCGCTCGAGCTCGGCGCGCACGAACATCGACTCGGCGGCCGAATCGGTCTCGGCCGCGACGACGTTCACTCCCGCGAAGACGTACGGCTCGGGGCTCTGCTCGCTCGGCTGGAACCTCTCGCGGTAGTGCGCGACGGCCTGCGTCAGCAGCTGCGGCGAGAAATGGGAGGCGAAGGCGTAGGGGAGCCCGAGCTGCGCGGCGAGGCTCGCCCCGAACATGCTCGAGCCCAGGATCACGAGCGGCACCCGCGTGCCGCGGCCCGGGTAGGCGTTGACGGCGGTGCGCGGTAGCTCGGTGCCGAGCAGCTGCTGCAGCTCGAGCACGTCGGCCGGGAAGCTCTCCGCGGCGCTGTGGGACCGGCGCAGCGCGCGGAACGTCGCCATGTCGCTGCCGGGCGCGCGGCCGAGGCCCAGCTCGATGCGGCCGGGGTGCAGCTCGGCGAGCGTGCCGAACTGCTCGGCGATGACGAGCGGCGAGTGGTTCGGCAGCATGATGCCGCCCGCGCCGAGGCCGATGCGCTCGGTGTGCGCCGCGACGTGCGCGATGAGCACCGCGGTGGCGCTCGAGGCGATGGCCGACATGTTGTGGTGCTCGGCGTACCAGACGCGCCGGTAGCCGCCGGCCTCCGCGGCACGGGCGATCTCGACGGAGTGGGCGAGGGCGGCGCCGACGTCGCCGTCCTCCTCCACGGTCGCGAGATCGAGGATCGAGAGCGGCACGGAGGTCATGATCGGGCCAACGCTCCGCGATCCGCCGCTATTCCCCGCCCCGCCGCGCGGCCGGCCGGCACTACTCGTCCGCGGCGACGACGCTCAGCAGCAGGTGCCCGCTCGGCACGGTCTGCCCGATGGGCGCGTCGATGCCGGTGACGCCGCCGTCGTGCGGCGCGTAGATGGACTGCTCCATCTTCATCGCCTCGAGCACCACCACGAGGTCGCCCTCCTTGACCCTCTGGCCCTCCTCGACCGCGACCTTGACCACCGTCGCCTGCATCGGCGCCGTCACGCCGTCGCCCGAGGCGCCCGAGACGGCCGCGCCCTTCGCCCGGCGCGGGGCCGGGCCGCGCGTCACGTCGGCGTCGGCAAGGGGCAGCAGCGAGGAAGGCATGGTGACCTCGATGCGCCGACCCTCGACCTCGACCACCACGTTCTGCCGCTTCGCGGCCTGACCGAGAGGGGGCACCTCGCCCTCCCAGGGCTCGATGTCGTTCTCGAACTCGTTCTCGATCCACAGGGTGTAGACGCCGAAGCGCCCGTCTTCCGCGGTGAACGCCGGGTCGCGCACGATCCTGCGGTGGAACGGCAGCACGGTGGGCAGGCCCTGCACCTCGAACTCGTCGAGCGCGCGGCGCGCCCGCTCGAGCGCCTGCTCGCGCGTCGCGCCGGTGACGATGATCTTTCCGAGCATGGAGTCG
Organism: uncultured Leucobacter sp.; assembly: GCA_937872275.1. Taxonomy (GTDB): domain Bacteria; phylum Actinomycetota; class Actinomycetes; order Actinomycetales; family Microbacteriaceae; genus Leucobacter. The sequence continues at coordinate 9,434 of CALMSE010000020.1, forward strand.
AAGGCGCCCGAGACCACGTCGCCCGCGGCGACGCCCGTGTCGACGCGCACACCCGGGCCCGAAGGGGCCTTGAACTGGGTGACCGGGCCGGGAGCGGGCAGGAAGCCGTTGCCGGGATCCTCGCCGTTGATGCGGAACTCGAAGGAGTGCCCATGGGTCTCGGGGTCGTCGTAGTCGATGACGCCGCCCTCGGCGACGCGGAACTGCTCGCGCACGAGATCGATGCCGGTCACCTCCTCGCTGACGGGATGCTCGACCTGCAGACGGGTGTTCACCTCGAGGAACGAGATCGTGCCGTCCTTCGCCACGAGGAACTCGCAGGTGCCGGCGCCGACATAGCCGACCTCCTTCAGGATCGCCTTCGACGCGCTCACGAGCTTCTCGTTCTGGGCCTCGCTGAGGAACGGCGCGGGGGCCTCCTCGACGAGCTTCTGGTGGCGGCGCTGCAGCGAGCAGTCGCGGGTCGAGACGACCACGACGTTGCCGTGCTGGTCGGCCAGGCACTGCGTCTCGACGTGGCGCGGC